>CAZMML010000393.1:0-4589 GCA_964567335.1 uncultured Nannocystis sp.
CGACGCCACCGTGAAGCGGATCTCGTGCGGCCTGCCCTCGGTCTTCGGGTCCTGCTCGGCGATCTCGAGCGCCAGCGCCAGGCGCTCGACGTCGTAGCGGCCCTCGCAGCGGCCCATCCAGTCGATCAGCGCGCCGCGCTCCGCCAGCCACAGGCCGCGTGGGTCGTAGGTCCGCAGCAGCTTGAGGTCGTCGATCGCCCGCCGCGGGCACGCCCCGTCGCGGGTGCGCCGGGCCCGGAGGTAGGCCCGCCCGCGCAGCGCCCCCGGGTCTCCCGGCTGCAGCTTCAGCGCCGAGCCGTACTCCCGCAGCGCGTCGTCGGGCCGGTTCTCCCGCTCGAAGCGCTGCGCCCGGCTCATGTGGACGTCGAACTGCTCCATCCGCTGCTCCGGCGTCATCCCGATCGGCTCGGCGTAGTCGTCGCCCTCGCCCTCCCCCGCGCCCGGCGGCAGCGGCAGCTCGCCGAGCGGCCCCTCGGTCGGCGGCGCGGAGTCCTCGACCTCCGCCTTGCCCGGGCGCTTGCCGCCCTTCGGCGTCAGCGTCGGCGGGGACGGCGCGGCAGCGGCGCTCGTGCACCAGAGGACATGCGCGAAGAGCCACACCGACCAGGGCCTGAGCCGAGCCGACAACGCCGCCTACCCCTCGCGCCGCCGGAGCCGGCGGAGCTTGATCCCGAGCTGGTTCATCCGGAGCTGGATCTTCCGCCCGGCCCCGGGGTCGCCGAGCAGGATCTCGCCGATCTTGCCGAGGTCGCCGCCGCAGCGCTCGTAGAGGTGCTCGAGGTACTGGCGCTCGACCGCGCACGAGACCGCGTTGAGCGAGTCCGCCGGCGCCAGCCGGATCGACACCCGCGCGGCCCCGCCCGCGCCCGCGTCGTCCTCCGGCTCGACGCCCGCCTCGCTCAGGGCCGCGAGCGGCGCCATCGGCCGCAGCAGGTCAGTCACGGTCTTCGGCAAGATCGGGATGACGTCAGGACGCCCGAGCGGCCCGGCGTCTTCCGGCTCGAATCGCTCCGGTCGGTCGACCAGGTCGACCAGCGTGAAGGTGACCAGGTTCGAGAGCGTCATCTCGAACTGGCGGAAGTTGCCCGGCCACTCGAAGTCCTGCAGCAGCTTGAAGCTGCTCGGGTGCAAGAGCACGTGCAGGCGCCCCTCCGCGCGCGGCGGCACCGTCCGGCCGACCGTGACCGCCAGGCGCTCGCCCGGCGCCGGCAAGCCGCGCTGGTCGGCGTACTGCGCCAGCAGGTCGCGGTTGTAGGCCTCGTTCGTCACCCGCCCCATGAACCACTCGAGCAGATCCTGGAAGTCGTCGCGGCGCTCGCGGAGCCCCGGCAGGGTCACCGCCGTCGAGGGGTTGAGCCGCATGTAGAGATCCTCGCGGAAGCGGCCGGCCCGGACCATCACCGCCAGGTTCTCGTTGGTCGCCACCACCAGCTTGATGTCGGTCTGCAGCTCCTTCACCGCGCCGATCGGCCGATAGGCGCCCTCCTGGAGCACCAGGAGCAGCGACTTCTGCAGCTCGAGGCTGAGGTTCCCGATCTCGTCGAGGAAGAGCGTCCCGCCCTGCGCCCGCGCGAGCACCCCCTCGCGCGTGTTGGTCGCGCCGGTGTACGCGCCCTTGACCACGCCGAAGAGGTGCGCCGCCATCAGGTCGGTCGGCAGCGTCGACAGATCGACCGCGACGAAGGGCCCGGTCGGCTGCGAGCGCGGGTGGATGAACTCCCGCGCGACCAGGCTCTTGCCGGTCCCCGTCGCCCCCTGGAGGATGATCGGCAGGCGGCCGCGCGCCAGGATCGAGAGCCGCCGCCGGAGCCCGAGCATCGCCGCCGAGCTGCCCCAGGAGAAGGGCTCGTCCGCGGCCGCGACCTGGCGCTCGCGCCGGGCCAGGATCCCGTCGATCTGCAGCTTGAGCGCGCGCGCGTCGAGGTAGTCGTCGTCGAGGAGGTAGGTGAAGTCCTGCGCGCGCAGGCGCTCGGCGTCCGCCTCGAGCGGCAGGTCGTCGCGCGAGGTCATCACGATGACCGGCAGGTCCGGGTAGCTCTGCCGGATCTGGTCGAGGATCTGCAGCCCCTGCCCGCGCCGCAGCCGCTCGAGCTGGCGCGCCGGATCGCCACGCGCCAGCAAGGCCTGCTTGTCGAAAGGCAGGAGCTCGGCCTCGGGGATGTCGAAGTGGACGTCGAGCAGCACGAGGTCGATCTGCCCGGCGTAGCGCCGCAGCGCCGCGGCCGCCTCGCGGTAGTTCCGCGCCGGGGGCAAGAAGGTGTGCTCCGGCATGTAGCGCTGGCACAGCTCGAGGTAGCTGTCCTCGTCGTCGACGATCAAGATCGACGGCATCGCCCTAGCCCCGCCGCGCCTGCTGGAGGCGCCGGTGGAGCCGCTGGAGGGCGGCCCGGATCGTCTGCTGCGCCGCTCGGATCCCCGTCCGCGCGCCCGCCAGCGCCTCGCGGTCGCCCGCCCGCAGCGGCCCCTCGACCCGGCGGAGCTCCGCCAGCGCGGCCTCGACCTCGCGCAGCTCGCGCTCGGCGAGCGGCCGCGGGAAGCCCCGCGTCAGCCGCTCCCACACCTCCCACGCCGCCTCGTCCGCGGCGCCGCTACGGGTGCGGAGGATGTCGCGTCGCAGCGCGGAGAGGAGATCGTCGCTGACGGGCCCCGACCACGCCTGCTCCTCGAGGTTGGCGGAGATCCAGGCGACGTACTTCCCGAGGTCGTGGCGGAGCGCGGCGACCTGTTCGAGGAGCTCGTCCGGATCGACCCCCATCCTGTCCCTCGGGCTAGGTTCCGACCGGCAGGTGGTAGCGGGTCGCGCGGGCCTTGCCCGAGCTCTCGATCTTGCCCATCTTCTTCATCCACGCCAGGTAGCCGCGGAGCTCGTCGACGTGGCACGCGATCTGGCGGGAGAGCTGGCCGATCGTCCTCGGGCCGCTCTCGACCGCGGCGAGGATCCGCTTGTACATCACGACCTCGCGGCTCTCGCCCTCGCTCGGCGGCTGCGCCCTGGGCGCCTCCTCCGGCGGCCCGAAGGACTGGATTTCCCGCCGCGGCGGCCGCGCCGCGGCCCTGCGCGGCTGCACCAGCCCGGCCAACGCCGCGCGCAGCTCGGCGAGCGTGTGCTGCCGGATAGAGGCGCCCGCCGCGCTGCTCCGCAGCACGCGCAGCGTGGTCGGGGCCGGCATCTTCGCCACCGTGTTGATCGCCGCCTTGCGCAGCAGCGTCGCCCGATTCTGTCGGAGCGCAGATTCAAAGAGCTGAGCAATCTCTGTCATGGACTCTACCCGCGGCGCAGCCGTATCGAGTGCAGAGGTAGCGGCAATCCGCCGCGATTGCAAGGCCCGCCGCTACTCGCAGGTGAGGTAGCCGAGGTCGAGCAACTCCTGGCTGCCACACTGCGCGCAGCAGGCGTCGCAGGAGCCGGTGCCGTCGAGGTTGAAGCCCCACTTGGTCTCCCCGGACTCGCCGGCGAAGCAGATCGTCTCGCCCTCGAAGCACTCGATGATCTGATACGTGTCGACGTTGAGCCCCCCGCTGCGGAAGACCTCGTCCTTGTTCGGCCACACCCAGTCGCGATCCTGGGCGAAGAGGCGCCACTGGATGTCGTCCCCGTCGTTGCACGAGTCGGTCAGGAGCCACTCCTGGAAGGTCGGCTTGGCGCAGACCGCGGGCTGCTCGTCGGCCCCGTCGGGGCAGTCGGGCTGGGCGTCGCAGAGGTTCGCGGTCGGCAAGCAGCCCGCGTTGGCCCCGCACACGTAGACGTGGTCGAGCTCGCAGTAGCACTCGCCGTCCGAGCAGTACGCGTTCTGCCCGCACTCCTTCGAGCACGCGGGGTCGATCTCCGGCTGGGCCGACTTGCAGCCCTCGTAGGGGTTGCCGCCGTATCCCGCGTCACAGAAGCAGAGCCCGTCGCCGCCGCAGGTCGCATGATCGCCGCACACGACGTCCGCGCAGGTCTTGTAGTCCTCCGCGCCGCCGTAGAGCACGCAGCCGGCGAGCAACGCGGCGGCGAAGGGGGCGACGAAGGAGCGGACGATCCGGGGAAGACCGAAAGACATGGCGAGCTCCGTGACGAGATCACAGGCCCGGACATTCGCCGGCCCTGCGTCCTCCCAAGGGTGCGCGAGCGGGCGGCACGATGCAATGCGATCCCGCACACAGCGCCGCTGCTCTCGCTTGACCGCCCCCCCGGGCCCGGGCATGCCTCCCCCTGTGACGAGCAGCCTCGGCTCCCGCGATCGCGCCCGGGTGTGGCACCCGGCGACCCACTTCGACGACCTGGAGCGCCTCCCGACGGTCCCGGTCGAGCGGGCGCGCGGGTGCTTCCTCTACGAGCCGGGCGGCCGCGCGATCCTCGACGCGATCGCCTCCTGGTGGACCTGCGTCCACGGCCATGGTCACCCCGCGATCGTCGCCGCGATCCAGGACCAGGTCGCCCGCCTCGATCACGTCATGTTCGCCGGCTTCACCCACGAGCCGGCGGTCGAGCTCGCCGAGGCGCTCCTCGCGGCCGCCCCCCCGGGGCTCGGCCGTGTCTTCTTCGCCGACTGCGGCTCGGCCGCCGTCGAGGTCGCCCTCAAGATGAGCTTCCAGGCCCGCCTCCA
>CAZMML010000394.1:0-4588 GCA_964567335.1 uncultured Nannocystis sp.
ATGCGCCGAGCGCCTCGGCGAGGGCGAAGAGCGTGCGCGGCGCGGAGCCCTCGGGGTCGGCGCGGGTCGGGAGCGGCTGGTGCGGCAGGAGGACGCCGATCGCCGCGCTGCCGGAGCGGACGCGGGCGGCGGGGTCGGGGAGCAGGGCGTGGAGGGCCTCGGTGATGGCGTCCGGGGCGTCGGGGTAGAAGACGCCGGCGAGCCGGGGC
Organism: uncultured Nannocystis sp.; assembly: GCA_964567335.1. Taxonomy (GTDB): domain Bacteria; phylum Myxococcota_A; class Polyangia; order Nannocystales; family Nannocystaceae; genus Nannocystis. The sequence continues at coordinate 210 of CAZMML010000394.1, forward strand.
GGGCGCGCGGGGCTGCCGAGGAACTCGCGGCGGGTCTGCTCGGCGCGGGCCCGGAAGGCGGCGTCGTCGAGGAAGCCGGCGGCCGAGAGGTCGTCGACGAGCTCGCGGAGGTCGTCGACGGTGACGTCGAGGACGCCGCGCATCACCAGCGACTGGCGGATCTGCGGGAGCGTGCGCTGGCCGTCGAGGACCTCGAGCAGGGGCTCGGCCTCGTGCGGGAGCGCGACGGGATCGCTGAGGCCGCTGGGATCGTGGAGGACCAGCAGGCGCTCGCCGTCGCGGAGGAGCTCGCGGCGGGCGACCGGGCGGAGGCGGGGCTTGTCGTCGGGGTTCGTCATCCTCGCGGGCAGGGCTCGTCGTCGTCGGGGAAGAGTTCGCGGGCGGTGCGGCGGGCGATCGCCGCGAGCTGGTCGACGCCGGCGGCGCGGCAGAGGGCGTCGCGGACGGCGGGCGAGGCGGGGTCTTGGAGGCGCGCGAGGGCGCGGATCAGGCGCAAGGCGGCGATCGGGTCGTCCTCGGCGCGCAGGGCGGCGGCGACGACGTCGGCGCCCGGGCCGCGGTGATCATCGACGAGGAAGCGGCCGGCGTCGAAGCGGCGCTCGACCCCCTGCGCGGGGTCGCCGACGATCGCGGAGAGGGCGGCGAAGGCGTCGGTGCCGCCGCAGCGGGCGACCGCGGCGATCGCCTCGCGGGCGACGGCAGGGTCGCGCTCGCTGCGGGCGGCGCCGAGGGCGAGCGCGTCGCGGAGGCGCTGCATCAGGGGGGCGTCGCAGGGGGCGGCGACGCGGGCGAGCGCGGCGGCGCGGACCTCGGGCCAGGGGTGGCGCTGGCTCTCGTCGAGCCACCCGGGGCCGAGGGTGGCGACCGCGTAGGCAGGGACGGCGAGGCGCGGCGCGTCGGCGCGGGTGAGCGCGAGGCGATCGACCAGGGCGGCGGCGGCGGCGGCGTTGAGGCCGCCGAGGGCGAGGCCGCCGAGGATCTCGCTGCGGAGCTCGGCGCGTCGCTCGGCGGCGAGGTGACGCGCGGCGAGGTTCGCGAGGCTGGTCTGCGCGACAGGATCGTCGCGCCGGGCGATCAGCACCCGCAGCGCGGCGACGCGGGGCCCGAAGTCGCCGGCGTCGTCCTCGGCGATCGCGGCGGCGAGGCGAGTGAAGGCGGGGTCGCCGGCGGGGTCGCCGAGCACAGCGCGGAGGAGGATCAGACCGGCCTTGCGCGCGGGGTCGCCGGAGGCGAGGGCGGCGTCGACGCTGGCGACGATCGCGGGGCGCTCGGCGGGGGTGGCGAGGGCGCGGCGGGCGATCGCCTGGCGGAGGGCGGCGCGGAGGGTCGGGGCGCCGAGGCCGACGAGGTCGATCAGGCCGGAGAGCGCGTCGGTGGCGGTGACGGCGACCAGGTCGCCGAGGAGCTGGGCCCGGAGGTCCTCGGTGAACTCCTTGACCGCGATGAGCTCGGTGAGCGCGGCGGCGGCGACGGGGCCCTGGGCGCGGAGGATCTCGCGCCAGGGTTCGGCGGCGCGGAGCTCGGTGCCTTGCTCTTGGGACAGCTTGACGGCGGCGGCGACCTCGCGCCGGAGCGCGGCGGCGAAGAGGTGGACATCCTCGGGGCGGGCGACGACGCCGAGGACCGCGAGGAGGCGCCGCTGCTCGACGGCCGTCGGGGCGGGGACAGCGCCGAGGCGGGCGACGATCGCGGGCGCGGCCTGGGCGGGGTTGGCCTCGAGGCGCGCGCGGGCCTCGAGGTACTCGCGGCCGCGGCCGGAGAGCACCTGGGTGAGATCGGCGCCCGCTTGCTCGGCGCTGTAGGCGGGAGCGGGCGGCGGGGCCGGGGCAGGCGTCGGGGCCGGGGCGGGGCGGCGGCTCCTGGGGGGGGCGAGGGCGAGGCGGGTGGTGTGTGGCGGAAGGGACAGGTCGGAAGGACCAGTTTGCGCGACGCGGGCGAGCGTGGCCTCGCGGGGCGGGCTCGGGGCGAGGACGATCCGGAGGGCGCCCGGATCTGCGGCGGAGGCCGGGTCGCGTGGCGAAAGGGACAGGTGGGGAGCGCCCGGCGGGAGGGGCCGCGGGACCGCGAGGAGCGCGGCGAGCAGGACGGTGAGCGGAGGCGCCACGCGGGGAGGGTGCCACGAGCGGCGAGCGAGTGCACCACCAGGTCCGGCCCGGGGCGCGGGGGCGCGCGAGGCCTACTGGAGGGCGAGGACCTCGAGCTGCCGGCGGGAGAGGACGTAGGAGAGGAGCAGGGCGCGCTTGTCGGTGGCCTGGGTGACGTCGAGGAGGCGGAGGAAGTCGGCGGCCTCGGGGTCCGCCTCGGCCTGGTTTTCGATCAGGCGCTGGGCGATCGCCACGAGGGCGCTGGCCTTGACGGGGGTGTCGGTCGGCATGCGGACGAAGACGCCGAAGTACTCGTGGGCGACGGCCGCGACCTGCAGGCCCTCGGGGCGGGGGAGCAGGAGCTGGAGGAGTCCGCGGCGCTTGCGGCCCATGCCGATGAGGTCGCGCATGGCGCCCTCGGTGACGACGGCGAAGAAGCCGGAGTCGATCGGGACGCCGCGGATCAGGCGGTCGAGCTCACGCGGGAGGGTGCGGCGGCCGCGGCCGTGGTTGCCGATGATCTCGGGGAGGAGACCGGCGGGGGCCACGACGAGCTCGCCGGTCTCGAGGGTGGCGACGTGGACCTCGCCGCCCTCGTAGGTGTGGCCGACGAGGGCGAAGGTCGCGTCGCCGAGCCGGCGGAGGCGTCCGGCGGAGGCGCCGGCGTCGAGCTTGGCGGCGAGGTTGGGGATCTCGAGGACGGCGGCGGAGCGGCGGAAGTCGGCGTGGGCGCCGGCGAAGGCGGCGCGGCTCCAGCCGGCGACGCTGTCGTCGCCGAGCGCGCGGGCGGCGGCGCAGGTGGCGTCGGCGAAGACGGGCTCGGGGCGCCGGCTGCCCTTGGTGCGCTCCGCGGCGCGCTTCTTCCGGGCCGCGGCGCGCTTCTTCTCCTGCTCGACGACGTCCGAGAGGGCCTTCTCGACGGGGACGCCGGTCTCTCGCGCCTTGCGCTCGGCCTTGCGGAAGAGGCGGACGTCGTCGAGCTGCTTGCGGCGGTCCTCGTCGCAGGTCAGGACGTACTCGGCGACCTCGTCCATCTGCTTGGCCAGGGGCGCGGCGGTGAGGCGGGCGAGGTGGGCGTGGACGAGGATGTCGAAGTCCTGCGGGAGGAAGCGGACGGTGTAGGGGAGGTGACCGCGGCGGACGTCGGTCTTGCCGGCGTCCCAGAAGCGGCGCAGGGCGGCCTTGGTGTCCTCGGGGCGGTCCTCCTTCTCGTAGAGCTTGACGAGGCGGAGCAGGCCGTCGGTGATGAGCTCGCGGCGGTCGGTGCGCTCGTCGAGGAGCGCCTCGAAGTGCTCGATGGCACACTCGGAGCGCTCGATCTCCTCCATGCAGTGGACCCCCTTGCGGTGGAGACGCTCGGCGCTCGACTCGCCGGGCGGGCCGAGCAGGAGGGCGAGTAGAGGGAGCAGGAGGGTGGAGGCGGTGGACACCGCGAGCAGCATGACACGGGGCGAGCGACGGCGCCGGTGACGGGCGTCTCCTGGGGCCGTCGCGGGCGGGCCCGAGCGGTCGCGGGGGCGCGGCGAGGCTGGCGGGCTGGTCTTGCGGCGAGGCTTGTGCCAAAACCCGCGGCGACGCCGTGCGCCCCGAGCTCTTCGACTTCACGCTCCCGGAGGAGCAGATCGCCCAGGCGCCCGCGGCCCGCCGCGGCGACGCGCGGATGATGGTGCTGCGCCCGGGGGGCCTCGTGCACGCGCAGGCGCGGGAGCTGCCGCGTTGGCTCGACCCCGCGGCGCTGGTGGTGGTCAACGAGTCGCGGGTGGTGCCCGCGCGGCTGCACGCGGAGCACCAGGGTCGGCCGCTCGAGCTGCTGGTGTGCGACCCGCGGCCGGGCGTCGGAGCTGGGGCGACGTTCCGAGCGTGGGTCCGCGGGGCGCGGCGCCTGAAGCCGGGCGACGTGGTGCGGGCCGGCGAGCTTGTCGGGCGCTACGTCGAGGTCGACGCGGTCGATCCGCGGGCGCGTGTGTTCATGGTGATCGAGGGCGAGCTGATGGCGGCGCTCGCGGAGCGCGGCGAGGTCCCGCTGCCCCCTTACATCCGCCGGCCCGAGGGGCCCTCCGCCGACGACCACGCGCGCTACCAGACGGTGTTCGCGCGGGCGCCAGGGTCGGTGGCGGCGCCGACGGCGGGGCTGCACTGGGAGCCAGAGGTCTTGGCGCAGCTCGACGTGGCGGCGCTGACGCTGCACGTCGGCCCGGGGACCTTCCTGCCGATCGAGGCGGAGGACGTCCGGGACCACCGGGTCGGGGCGGAGCGGATCGAGATCGGGGCCGAGGCGGCGGCGAAGATCGCGGC
>CAZMML010000395.1:0-4581 GCA_964567335.1 uncultured Nannocystis sp.
GCTTCGAGGGCAGCGAGCTGACGAGCGTGGGGCCGGTGCTCTCCGCCTGCGCGCAGCTGCCGATGATGAGCCCCTACCGGTTGGTCGAGCTGGCGAGCCCGGAGGACCTCGGCAAGGGGCCGGACGCCGAGGTCGCGGCCTCGGCGGCGATCGACGCGCTGGCTGCGTACATCAAGGCGCCGAGCCCGACGACGGTGCTGGTGATCAGCAGCTCGGGGCTCGACGGCCGCTCGAAGCTGGTGAGCGCGTGCAAGGCCGGCGGCTACGCGCACAAGTTCGAGGCGTACAAGCGGGACGACGAGGCGCAGGAATTCGTGGTCGCGGAGGCGAGGACGCGGGGCCAGGGGATCGACCGCGACGCGGCGGTGGCGCTCGTCACCGCGGTGGGGACGGGTCGCAGCGAGCTGCTCGCGGCGCTCGATCAGGCGCTCCTGCACGCGGGCGAGGGGCCGGTGCGCCTCGCCGACGTCGCCGCGACGACGGCCCACACGCGCGAGGCGAAGATCTTCGATCTCACCGACGCGGTCGGTCGCGGCGAGGCGAGCGCGGCGCTGCGGGTCCTCGCGCGGATGTTCTCCGCCGGCGAGCGCGACTCGGGGACGGCGATGCAGGTGCTGGCGATGCTCACGCGGCAGATCCGGCTGATCTTCACGGCGCGGACCAACCCGGGCCGCGTCGCCGAGGCGACCGGGCTCCCGCCCTTCCTGGCGCGGCAGCTCGAGACGCAGGCGCGCGGCTTCCCGGAGGGGCGCCTGCGCGCCGCATATGCTGCGCTCGTGCGCCTCGATCAGGACCTCAAGGGCGGGTCTCACGTCGCGTACGCGTCGCCCTATATGGCGCTCCAGCGCTGGATCCTGGACACCTGTCGCGCGCTACCGGGCGTCGATCCCCGCTCCTGAGTCCGTCTGTCTCGAGCGACAGATGGCTTGCGCACCGCCCGGCTCCCATGTGATAGCGTGCCTCCCGTCAAGGAGTGCAGATGAAGCGCGCGTTCGTGATCTTCGCAGGATTGCTGGTGAGTGGCTCGGTCGGTTGTGACTCAGGTCAGAAGTCGGACGGCCAGGCGGTCGTCGCGGGCGACGTGTCGGTCAAGACCGGAGAGAGCGGCGCCTCGGTGCAGGCCGGCGGGGTCTCGGTCGAGCAGAAGGGCGGCGAGGCGGTCGTCAAGGCCGGCGGCCACGAGGTGCGCACGGGCCACCACGGGACCAAGGTCAAGACCCACGGCGCCGACGTCGAGGTCGACGGCGACGGCAACGCCCGCGTGAAGGCGGGCGACGTCGAGGTCGACGGGTCTCACGTGAAGACGGGCGACGCGGAGGTCGACGGGTCGAAGGTGAAGGCGGGCGACGTCGAGGTCGACGGCGGATCGGTGAAGGCGGGCGGCGTCGAGGTCGGCGCCGACGGCTCGATCAAGCTCCCGGGCGTCGCCACGGGCGGACGCGCGACCGGCGGCTCCGCGGGCACGGCGTCGTCGGGCGGCAACAAGACCTGTCCGGGCGGGAGCTGCCGTCAGCAGTGCTCCGGCGGGACCTGCAACTTCACCTGCGACGGCGGGTCGTGCAACCAGACCTGCGACGGCGGGACCTGCAACTTCACCTGCAACGGCGGCTCGTGCTCCCAGACCTGCAAGTCGGGGGCGACCTGCAACCTCGACTGCACCGGCGGCTCGTGCAAGCGCTCGTGCGCGGGGAGCTGCAAGAAGACCTGCGTCGGCGGCGGCTGCACCGGCTGAGCGATCGAGATGTTTGAGAGGACAGGTCCACATGGACCTGTCCTCTCGTGCTACGTGAACCCGGCGGCGCGCGACGGTCGCGCGCGTGGCGGGCTCAGATCCCCTTGGTGATGAGCCAGGAGTCGCCCTCGCGGATCAGCTCGAACTTGGCGTAGTCCTGCTTCGGGACCACGCGCGGGGCGAAGCGCGGGAGGCCGTCGTCGCCGAGGATCGGCTTGAGGCGGAAGCTCGAGTCGATCCAGACGTTGACGGTGGCGCGGTTCCGCCGGATGAAGATGTCGAGGTACTCGACCGTGAAGCGGACCGACTCGATCTGAGAGATCCGCTTGCGCAGCAGGGGCCCGAGCTCCTCATAGACGATGTCGTCGCCGGGGTCGTCGGTGCCGGACTCGTCGTAGTAGGTCGGGTGCGCGGTGGCCAGGATCGCGGCGGCGTCCTGGCGGACGAAGCTGGTCCGGAAGCGCTCGAGGACCTGGAGGATCTCGCGGTTGTCGGGGGTGTCCGGGATCTCGGTGCCTGGGATCGTCGTCTTGCTCTTACAACCGGCGGCGACCGGCGCGGCGAGGAGCGCGGCGAGGGCGAGGGTGATCAGGCGGGGTCCAGGCATGGCGAGGCGCGTCACGGTACAGCTTGCAAGGCGGTTGCCGCGTAGGGGACGTCCTACACTTCGGCCCTCGATTCAAGGACTTAGCGCACAGGGGCCGGGGACCTCGCTGCCAAATTGGCAAGCCGGCCCGCGGGCGTGTGCCACGGCGTCGCGTCGCGCGCCCGCGCCCGCCGCGGTATCATGCGCGGGTGTCTGACGCTCGCTTCCACCCGCGGCTGCGGATCCACGCCCAGGCGGACGTGATCGGCGCCGAGGTCATCCTGGGTCGCACGGTCGAAGATCTCAGCCTGGGCGGCTGCAAGTTCGGCGGGCCGGCGTGGGAGGAGCCGGGGCAGCAGGTCTCGCTCGTGATCAGCTTCCCGGCGCTCTCGGCCAGCATCTCGCTGGCCGGGGTGGTGGTCCGCTCAGGGCCCTCGGACATGGCGATCCGCTTCCAGGGCCTCGGGGAGGAGCAGCGCGGCGCGCTCCGTAAGCACATCCTCGACAGCCAGGAGGCGGCGGGCAACTAGACGTCGCGACCTGCGCGTTCGGGCCTGTTCAGGAGGAACTGCCCCATGTGCCCTGTCTCGGACGACTCCAGGCTCGACGCGGAGCGCCGCGCGCTGGTGGCGGCCTTCGCGCCGCGGGTGCCGGAGATCGCCCGCGCGCTCCGGCGCCAGATCGACCTGCCGATCGAGGAGTGCGAGAGCGCGGGCTACGAGGCGCTGACGCGGGCCGCGCTGCGCTACGACCCCGCGCTCGGGACCCCCTTCGCGGCCTTCGCGTACTACCGGGTCCGCGGGGCGATGATCGACGCGGCGCGCCAGCGCTTCCCCGACAACACGCGCGCGCGGCGGCTGCTGCACGTGATCGGGGTGACGCAAGAGCTCGCGGTGATCCGCGCCCGCGGGCTCGACGACCCCCGCGGCCGCGGGGAGCGCTGCGCCGACGCGGCCGAGCTGATCTGGGAGACGACGGCGGCGGTGCTGCTCGCGCGGGCGCTCGGCGACGAGGACGGGCTCGGGATCGAGGCGCGGCTCTCGCTGCGCGCGGCGGTCGAGCGTTGCGACCCGGACGAGCGCGCGCTGATCGAGGCGGTGTACGTGCGCGGGCTCAGTATGTCGGAGTACGCCGAGGCGCAGGGGCTGAGCCCGAGCACGGTCTCGCGTCGGCACGCGCGGACGCTGCAGCGGCTCGGCGACCTCTTCGCCGGGCGGGCGCCGCGGGGGCGGGCGCCGTGAGCGCGGCTCGGCGAGGGTGGGCGTGAGCTGGATCGGACATGTCTGCATGGTCATGCTCCTCGCGGCGCCCGCGGCCTCGCCGCGGACCAAGGCCGAGCTCTACGGCGACCCGGCGCTGGTGCCGACGCGGGCCGGCGAGCGGGCCCGGGAGGAGCTCGCGCTCGCCGGCGGGGTGACGGCGGGCTTGCGGGCGATCGGGGTCGAGGCGCGCCACGTCGAGGTGCGCCTGCCGCGGACGGACGATCCGGGCGCAGTGGTGGTGATCGCGGGGGCGCCGCCGCCAGGGCGCGGGGCGGCGGAGATCGAGCGGCTGATCGCCGACCTCTGCGGGCCCTGGAGCCGCGCGGTGACCCGCGTGGAGCTCGCCGCGGAGCCGCCGGCTCGCCCGCGCGAGGGGTCCGCGCTGCCGCTCTACGCCGCGCTCGTCGGCCTCGGCGCGAGCCTCGGGGTCGCCCTGGAGCGCGCGCGGCGTCGGCGGCGGTGAGGGCCGCGCGTCGCTCGCCACGCGGGCGGGGAGGCGCCGCGCGCTCGCGGGCCCGCGCTCGCGCGCGGCCGCTGCGCCGCGTACACGTGGCCGCCATGAGCAGCGCGCCCCTCTACGTCGGGATCGACCTCGGGACCACGAACTCCACCGCGGCTGTGTTCGACGGCGAGAAGGTGACGCTGGTCCGCAACGCGCAGGGCTCCCCGATCACGCCCTCGGTGGTCCGCATCGACGGCCGCGGCAACGTGACGGTCGGGACGCGGGCGCGGCGGCTGCTCGACTCGGACCCGGAGAACACGCGCGGCGAGTTCAAGCGCCTGATGGGCACCGGGCAGGCGATCCGCTTCGCCGCCGCGGGGGTGGAGAAGAAGCCGGAGGAGCTCGCCGCGGAGGTGCTGCGCTCGCTCCGGGCCGACGTCTTCGACCAGCTCGGGGTGACGCCGGCGCGGGCCGTGATCTCGGTGCCGGCGCTCTTCGAGCTGCCGCAGAGCAGCGCGACCTCGGAGGCGGCGCGCCTGGCGGGCTTCGAGCGGGTCGA
>CAZMML010000396.1:0-4579 GCA_964567335.1 uncultured Nannocystis sp.
AAGAGCGGGTGATCGAAGGGACATGTCCAGAAGGACTCAGGTCCTGCCGGCGGGTGACCCCGCCGCGATCGCCCGCGCGGCCGAGGTGATCCGCGCTGGCGGGCTCGTCGCCTTCCCGACCGAGACCGTCTACGGGCTCGGCGCCGACGCGCTGGATCCCGCCGCGGTGCGGGCGATCTTCGCGGCGAAGGGGCGGCCGGCCGACAACCCGCTGATCGTCCACGTAGCGGACGTGGACGCGGCCCGATCGCTCGTCACGGCGATGAGCCCCGCCGCGGAGCGCCTCGCCGCGCTCTGGCCCGGACCGCTCGCGCTGGTGCTCCCCCGCGCCGCGGTGGTCCCGGACGTGACGACCGCGGGGCAACCGACCGTCGCCCTCCGCGTGCCCGCGCACCCGGCCGCGCTCGCGCTCCTGCGCGCGTGCGGGCGCCCGCTGGCCGCTCCCTCCGCGAACCGCTCGGGACGCCCGAGCCCGACCTCGGCCGCGCACGTCCTCGCCGACCTCGAGGGCGAGGTCGACGTGATCCTCGACGGCGGCGAGGCGGCGGTCGGGCTCGAGTCGACCGTCGTCGACCTGACCCGCGCGACGCCGCTGGTGCTTCGGGTCGGCGGGACGCCGATCGAGGCGCTCCGCGCGGCGGTCGGCCCTGTCGACCTACTCTCCGGACAGGACCCGGAGGCCATGTCTCGTTCGCCAGGCCTGCGCCACCGCCACTACGCGCCGCGCGCCCCGCTGGTCCTGGTCGGCCCCGGGGAGGCCGCCGCGCTCGCGCGCGAGGGCGACGCGGTGCTCAGCCAGGCGCGCGCCCCCGACGGCTTCGCGGGACGCTGGCGGGTGATGCCCCGCGCGCTCGAGGGCTACGCGCACGAGCTCTTCGCCGCGCTGCGCGAGCTCGACGCGGAGGGGCCCCGCCGGATCGTCGCCGAGGCCGTCGAGGAGGTCGGGCTCGGCCGGGCCATCATGGATCGGCTGCGCCGCGCCGCCGCGGGCTGAGCGGAGCGCCTCCGGGGAGCGATCAGGCGCTCGACTCGTCGATCCACGCGTCCCAGTAGCGGCGGATCCGGGCGAGGTAGCGGGACGTACGCTCGGCGTAGATCCGGCGCCCGAGGGCGCGAGCGGCCGCGCGGAACTCCGCCTCCCGGAGATCCGCGCGGGCCTCGATCGCGGCGCGGAGATCGTCGTCGAGGTCGTCGAGCGAGGCGAGCGCGAGGCGGACGACCTCGAGGTCATGATCTGCGCCGAGGAGCTCGGAGACCTCCTCGAGGGCCGCCGCCGCGCCGAGCTGGTGCGTCTTCCACACGCCCTGCAGCAGCAGCGTGTGGTACCAGAGGTCCTTCGCCCGCTTGCGCCACGCGTGGAAGGTCTCGGCCTCAGGCTCGGCGTAGGCGCGCCGCATCGCCCGTCGACCGCCGCGATAGCTGTCTCTCAGGCCATCCCGCACGGCAGACCAGCCGAGCGCGAGGGCCGGCCAGGCCTCGATGCCCTGCAAGACCCGCCCCAGCGCCTCGGCGGCGCCCTCGAGGGAGCCCCCGTCGGCCGCGCCCGCGGAGCCAAGACCCAGCGCCGCTCGCACAGCCGCGTAGGCGGGCTCGGGCGCGAGGGAGAGGAGCGTCGCGGACGCGACGGCCGCGTCGCGACGGGACGAGAGGCCGCGACCTGCGTCGCGGAGGCCTCGGTCCAGCGGCGGGAAGATCGCCCCGAGGGGACGCCGCAGCAGCCGCAGCAGCGCCCGCACGCGCTTGATCGACTTGCGCGCCGCGTGGACCCGCGGGTCGGGGGGACCCTCGCCGCGGAGCTGCGCGAGCGCCCCGCCGAGCTCTTCGCGGCAGATCCGGAGCACCCCGGCATGGAGGGTCTCGCGACGAGAGAGGCGATAGGCCAAGCCACCTGACCCTACCGCACGTGCGGCCGCCGCGGGGAGCACCTACTGCGGAGTGCCAGGAAGGGGCCCCGTGGGGCCTGGCGCGGGCTTGCCCGGGCTCGGCGCGGGCTTGTCCGGGCTCGGCGCCGCCGGGGAGGGCGCACCGCCGGGTGCCTTGGCGTCGGGCTCGGAGCCCTGCTGCAGCGCCTCGCTCGGCGTCAGTTTGCCCTTCTTGCGCGCCTCCCACATCTCCTCGCGGCGCTTGCGGTCGGCCTCGAGCTCCTCGGGGGTCTTGCGGAGCATCTTGGCGGAGAGGGCGCCGATCTGCTCGAGGATGAAGGTGGCCTGGTCGGTCGTGAAGTCGGCGCGGAAGCCCAGCAGCTTCTCGGTGCGGGTCAGCTCGGTGGCCTCGTAGAAGCTGCGGACCATGAAGCGGGCGTAGAAGGGGATCTTGTCGTCGATGAACTTCGGCAGGTCCTCGGACCACTGCCGCTCGCCCTTGACGGCGTCGACCTCGTCGAGGAACTCGAGCTTGACCACCAGCTCGGGCTTGGCCGCCCCCTCCGCCATGATCTCGAGGGTGTTCGGGATCGGGAAGGGCGGCTCGTTCCGGAGCTTGACGTTCGCGCGGATGTCCTTGCAGTGCGCCTGGAGGCCCGCGCGCGGCTCACGCGCGGCGAACTTCTTGAGGCGCGTCAGGTTGGCGACGAAGTTGCCGGCGGTGTTGCCCTTGGACTCGTCGGGGCCGGTGAGGATCGCAGGGAGGAACTCCTCGCGGGCGTAGACCGCGACGTCGTCGCCGATGAAGACGAACCAGCGCGGATCGAGGTCCTTGGCGCCCTCCTTGATCGGGCGCGGGTTGCCCATCATGTGGCCGTCGCGGACCTCCCACGCGATCGTCTGGCCCTCACGCTCGGCGGCGCGGTTGAGGCCGGCGATGATCTCCGGCTGGGTCAGCTTGTACTCGACCGCGAGGAAGGTCTGGGTGAGGTCGCGGAAGTTCGGGCTGGCGATGACGATGTAGTTGAAGTCGCGGAGGGCGTGGAAGCCGCCGCCGGTGATGATGAAGTCGAAGTCCGGCAGCGGCGACATGATCTCGACGACCGCGTCCGCGAAGGGCAGGCCCGCGACCTTCTTCGCGGCGAGGAGCATGAAGCAGGTGCTGGTCCCGGGCGCGAGCTCGACGACCTTGGAGGACTTCTCGCCGAACTTGGGCTTGGGCGGCTCGGGCGGCTTGTCCGCGGGCTTGGGGCCCTCGCCCTCCGGCGGGAGGTCGGGGCCCATCGGCGGCGGCGCGACCTCGGGCTCCGCGGGCGGCGGCGGCGGCTGGGCTGGGCCGTCGAGCTTCTGGTCGAGGTCGACGACCTCGAGCTGCGTGACCTCGAAGTCGAACTCCGGCATCTCGATGTTGACGTCGAGGCCGCAGCCGCCGCGGACGAGCGGCGAGAGGTGGAGGGCCAGCGAGCCGAAGACGGCGATCAGGTTGCGGCGCGCGGGCGTCACGGGCAGCGGGAGCATAGCACCGCCGGGGGGCGCGCGCCCGCCGGGCTCACGAGCCGTAGTGCTCGACGAGCTCCTTGACGTGCTCCCGGAAGCGGGCCTCGTGCTGGCGGGCGAACTCCTTCCAGGTGCAGAGGGTGCGCGGGTCCTCGACGCGGTCGAGGAAGAGGATGCCGTCGAGGTGGTCGCACTCGTGCTGGAAGGTGCCGGCCGTGACCCCGCAGACGACGCGGTCGATCGGCCCGCCGTGGCGGTCCCAGGCCTCGACGCGGAGCTCGACGTAGCGGTAGACGATCCCCCGGAGGTCGGGGACGGAGAGGCAGCCCTCGTAGTTCTCGAAGCGGGTGGTGCCGAGCGGGGTGAGCACCGGGTTGACGAGGACCGTCAGCGGGATGTTGGGCTTGTAGGGGTAGCGCGGGTTGTCCTTGACCTCGATCACGCACACGCGCACAGGCTCGTGGACCTGGTTGGCGGCGAGGCCGGCGCCAGCGGCGTCGCGCATGGTCTCGATCATCGAGTCGATAAGCCCCTGAAAGGCGGGCGTGAGCAGCTCCTCCCGCGTGACCGCGCGGGCCTTCTGGCGGAGGACAGGGTGACCAATCTGGGCGACCTTTAAAATGGCCATCGCGCGGAGCATAGCAGGCCGGTCGCCTGCCGCTCCGCGCGACGTTCGGGGGATGCTCAGCCGCGGACGACGCGGGCCTTGAGCGCGACCTTGCCGTCCTTGATGTAGACCGAGAACTGCACGTCCTTGACGTCCGGCCGCTTCATCAGCTCGGCCGTGTTGGCGCGCAGCTTGGTGGCGAACTTCTCGTAGGTGAAGTTGTCGATCGGCTCGTTGTTCTCGAGCTTGAACTTGACGAACTCCTCGAACACCTCCTGGTAGTAGGCCTCGCGGACGGCGTCGTCCTTGGCCGGCTCGGGGGCGTTCGGGTCGTTGTCCATCGTCATCAGGTTGCCGATGACGGTCTCACGCGAGCGCAGCGGCTTGGTCGCCGGCATGGTGAAGAAGCCGGGCCCGCGGCCGGCGGCCGGCTGAGGCTGCGTCGGGCCGGGGTTGCTCGGGGCCGGGGCGACCGGGTGGGCCATCGTCGGCGCCTCGTCCTCGGCGGGGCCAGGGTTCGCGGTGACCGGCTCGGGGGCCGCGGGGCGGGCGGGTACCGTGCGGTTGGAGCGGGTCTGGCTGACCGCGCCGGTGCGGCGAGACGCACGGCCGG
>CAZMML010000397.1:0-2327 GCA_964567335.1 uncultured Nannocystis sp.
CAGCCGAGCCGGCGCGCGACCACGTCCCAGTCGACGTTGGCGAAGAAGTCGTCGATGTACGCGGCGCGCTCCGGCGGCAGCGGCTTGCGGTAGACCGCGAACGCGTGCTCCCACACGTCGAGCGCGACCAGCAGGCGGGCGCCCGCGGGCTGGCCGTCCTGATGGGCCTCGACCCAGTGGTTCCAGATCTGCCCGTTGTGAGGATCCTGGTAGGTCAGCGCCCAGCCGACGCCCGGCATCTTCGCCACCCCGACCAGGTCCGCCTTCCAGGCCGCGACGCTGCCGAATTGGGCCGCGACCGCGACGGCGAAGGGGTGGTCCTCGGCCAGCGGCGGCGCCCCTGCCCGCAGGCCGTCGAAGTACACCTCGTGCAGGCGCATCCCGTTCCACTCCCACCCGGCGCGGCGCTTGAGCTCCTGGAAGGCCGAGTCGGCGTGCTTGCCCTCGTTGCTGAGCGTCGCGACGCGGGCGAAGAGCGCGTTGGTCCGGTTCACGTAGCCCGCGTAGAGCTTGAGGTGAACCTCGATCTGCTCGTCGGTGATCGCGTGTAGCCCGCGGAGTTGCGAGTAGTCCTTCGCCCTGTACTCGGTCGGCCCGTACGCCCTGGAAGTGCTCATCCCTCGCTCCTGTGCGGCTACCCTAGCATGCGCGGCTCGGCGAGCGCAGGCGCACAAGGCCCTCCTTGGGGCTCCTGGGCGCGATCTCCCGCGGATCTGCGGGGCGCGTGAGGGTCAGCGCGGCCCTGGCCTTGACACCCCCGGGGCCCGCGGATAGTTTTCCGCGCCCAGCCCACAAGGCCCTCTCTTTATGTCGCAAGTTTGTCAGGTCACCGGGAAGCGCCCCCAGGGCGGCATGAACGTGTCTCACTCGCACATCCGCACCCACAAGCGGAGCATGCCGAACCTCCACTACAAGCGCTACTTCGTCCCCAGCGAGGGCCGTTGGGTCACGCTGCGCGTCAGCTCGCACGGCATGCGCGTCGTCGACAAGCGCGGCATCGAGGCTGTCCTTACGGACATCCGGGCCCGCGGCGAGAAGGTCTAGGTCGGGCCAGGCCGCATGCCTGAGGCGCTGATCCCGATCTTCCTCTTCCTTAGCATCGTCGGGGGGATCCTCGGCGCCCGCTACCTCCGCTACAAGCACGAGCAGCGGATGAAGGAGCTCGAGGGCGGGGGCGGGGGCGACGGCAAGCAGCTCAAGGCGCTGGAGTCCGAGCGAGCCGCGCTCGAGCGGCGGATCGTGGCGCTCGAGGCGATCGTCTGCAACGTCGACTTCGAGCTCAACGCGAAGCTCGCGCGCCTCTCGGCCGCGACCCAAAGCTTGGCCGCGCTGGGCCCCGGGGGGGCGAAGGCGGCGGCGGCGCTCTCGGAGGCCGAAGGCTTGACCTCGGGGCAGATCCGGCCCGGGCAGCGCGTCGGCGGCCGCTTCGTGATCGAGCGCCTGCTCGGCGCGGGGGGCATGGGCGCGGTCTACCTCGCGCGCGACGAGCAGCTCGGCGAGGCCGTCGCGCTCAAGGTCGTGGCCGGGCTCGGGCTGCTCGACGCCAGCGCCGCGGATCGCCTGCGCCGCGAGGTCTCGACGGCCCGCAAGATCTCGCACCCCAACGTCGTCCGCTTGCACGACCTCGGCGAGGAGAACGGGCTCCTCTTCCTGTCGATGGAGTACGTCGCCGGCGAGAGCCTCGCGGCGCGGCTCCGGCGCGTCGGGACGATCCCCGCCGCCCAGCTCACCCCGCTCGCCGAGCAGCTCGGCGCCGGCCTCGCGGCGGCCCACGCGGCGGGCGTGGTCCACCGCGATCTCAAGCCGGCCAACATCCTGCTCACGGGCGACCGCACGGTGAAGATCATCGACTTCGGCATCGCGCGCCCGCTCGCAGCGGCGGGCATGACCGCGACCAACATGGTCATCGGGACACCCGAGTACATGGCCCCCGAGCAGGTCCGCGGCGGCGCGGTCGACCAACGCACGGACGTCTACGCCCTCGGCGCCGTGCTCTACCAGGCTTTGACGGGTCGCCCGCCCTTCACCGGCGAGTCGCCGATCGCGATCGGCGTCGCCCACTGCCAAGATCCGGTCACGCCGCCGCGACAGCTCCGCCCGGAGGTCCCGCCTGCGTGGGAGGCGATCGTCCTCCGCGCCCTCGACAAGCGCCCCGAGACCCGCTTCCAGTCGGTCCAGGAGCTCCGCGAGGCCCTCTCGTCGACCTACACGGACTCGGACGCGCCGACCTGGCACGGCCCGGCGCCGACCGTCCGCGTCTAGGCCGCTGCCGTCGCGACGGGCGAGGATCGCTCAGCCGGCGCGCGACGCTCGGACCCACGGGCGGG
>CAZMML010000397.1:2337-4577 GCA_964567335.1 uncultured Nannocystis sp.
CGGTGCCGGCAGCCGGGCCGACGCGCTATCCTGCGGGGGTGGCGGACACCAGGGACGAGGCGACGATCGTCGACTCGGGTTCGGCGTCCGCGGGGCGTCCTGCGCCAGCGGCCCCGCGGCTCGCGCCGCTCTGGGGCGGCCGCTATCACCTCGTCGAGCGGCTCGCCGAGGGCGGCATGGGCGAGGTCTTCGTCGCGTACGACCGCGAGCTCGACCGGCGCGTCGCCCTCAAGATGCTGCGCCGCGCCACGCCGAGCCCCGAGGAGGAGCAGCGCATGCTCCGCGAGGCGCAGGCGCTGGCCCGCCTCTCGCACCCCAACGTCGTGCAGGTCTACGACGTGGGGCACCACGGCGACCAGCTCTTCCTCACCATGGAGCTGGTGGTCGGCGCCGACCTGCGCGCGTGGGGGAAGGCGGCGCCGCGGACCTGGCGCGAGGTCCTCGAGGTGGTGCTCCAGGCGGGCGAGGGCCTGGCGGCGGCGCACCGCGCGGGCCTCGTCCACCGCGACGTCAAGCCCGACAACATCCTCGTCGGTGACGACGGGCGGGTGCGCGTCGCCGACTTCGGCCTCGCCCGCCGCGACGAAGGCGGCGCCCCGCCGGGGCCCTTCTCGGACGAGTCGCTGAGCGCCGGGGCCCTGGAGGCGCCGCTGACCGAGCGCGGGGCGGTCCTCGGGACCCCCGCGTACATGGCCCCGGAGCAGCTCAGCGGCGCGCCCTTCGACGCGCGCGGCGATCTCTTCGCGCTCTGCATCGTCCTCTACGAGGGCATCTACGGCCAGCGCCCCTTCCAGGGCAAGAGCCGCAAGCAGCTCGCGGACGCGACGCTCGCGGGGCGCGTCACGTTTCCGCCGCGCGACCCTCCGATCCCCCGCTGGCTCACCCGCGCCCTCGCGCGCGGTCTCGCCGTCGATCCGACGCGCCGCTTCCCGACCTTGCCCGCGCTCCTCGCGGAGCTCCGCCGGCACCTCCACGCGACCCGCCGTCGCTGGCAGTGGGTCGGCGGGCTCGCAGGGCTCGGGGTCGGCGCGGCGCTCGGCGCCACCACCCTCGGGGCCGCTCCGCCCTGCGCGGACGTGGACGCGGCCCTCCTCGCGCTGTGGGACGAGGCGCGCCAGGCTGACCTGCGGGCGGCGCTCGTCGCGGTCGCGCCGGAGCTCGGCGAGGACCTCGCCGGACGCCTCTCGCTCCGCTTCGGCCGGCACTTCGGCGCGCTGGCCCAGGAGGCGCGCGAGGCCTGCAGCGCCTATCGCCGCGGCGAGCTCTCGGACGCGCTCTACGACCGCCGCCGCGACTGTCTCACCCGCGGCGGGGACGAGGCGAGGGCGCTCCTCGACGTCTTCGTCGCCGCCGACGCGGAGCTGTTGGGGCGGACGATCTCCGCCGCCGATGCGCTCAGCGATCCGCGGCGTTGCAGCGATCCGACGGTGCAGCTCGCCGACACCCCGGCGCCGGATCCGAAGGTCGCGGCGGAGCTGCCGGGCTTCGATCGCGAGCTCCACCGCGTCCACGCGCTGCGCCTCTCCGGGCGCTACCGGGAGGCCGACGCGCTCGTGGGCCCGCTGGTCGACGAGGCGCGGCGCCTCGGTCACGAGCCGCGGATCGTCGAGGCGCTGCTCGAGCGCGGCCTCCTCGGCCTCGAGTCCGACTTCCGCGCGGCGACCCTCGATCTCGCGGAGGCGATGACCCTCGCCGAGGCCGTCAGCGCCGACGACCTGCGCCTGAGCGCGATGATCGGCTGGCTCCGCGGGCTGGGAAAGTCCGACGCCCCGCGCGCGCAGCTCCTCGCGACCGAGGCGCAGATCCTGGCGCTGATCCGCCGCCGCCGCGCGCTCGGGCGCCGGGTCCACGGGCTCGCCCTGCTGGTCGCGGGGGAGGCCTTCTCGGAGATCGAAGACTTCGGCGCCGCCCGCGGGCGGCTCGAGGCCGCGGCCCAACTCCTGGCCCCGCTCGGCGACGAGGTCGCCGCGGCGCTCGGCGAGGCGCTCGTCGACCTCGCGGTGATCCACTCCCGGCAAGGTCGCCACGGCGAGGCCCTGGCGCACTATCGTCGGGCGCGGGCGCTCGGCGAGCGCGTCCTCGGGGCCCGGCACCCGTCCCTCGGGGTCCTCGCCAACAACGAGGCCCGCGCGCTCGAGCGGGCCGGCGACCTCCGCGGCGCGCCGGGCCGCTTCGCCGACGCGCTGGCGATCTGGAACGCGGTCCACTCGCCCCGCCACGGGTTGGTCATCTTCGGGACC
>CAZMML010000398.1:0-4545 GCA_964567335.1 uncultured Nannocystis sp.
CGCGGCGTGGAAGTCGACTCCCGGCGCTGTCGGCCAGTCGAGCCCGCGCGCGAGGCTGTTCTGGAGGACATGTCTCTGGGGCCGCTCGACGAGGAGGCGCTTCGGGCCGCGGAGGAGCTGCGGGCGGTGCTGCAGCGGGCGCACTGGGAGGGGGCCGCGGACGTGTTCTTCTCGGCCGGGATGAGCGCGCGGGTCCGCGGCGGGGGGGAGCTGCGGGAGGTCCCGACGCAGGTCACGGAGGGCGGGCTGCTGGCGCTCTTCGCCCGGTCGCTCGGGCCGGAGCAGCGGGCGCGGCTGCGGACGAGCGGCGGCGCGGACGTGGCGCTGGACCTCGGCGGCATGCGCTTCCGCGCCAACGTCTTCCGCCAGCAGCGCGGGCTGGCGGCGGTGCTGCGGCCGGTGCGAGACAAGGCGCCGACGCTGCAGGAGCTCGGGCTGCCGGAGGAATTCGCGGCGCTGGTGGGCTACCCGGCGGGTCTGGTGCTCTTCACCGGGCCGACGGGATCGGGGAAGTCGAGCACGCTCGCGGCGCTGATCGATCACGTGAACCGGACGGCGGCGCGCCACGTGGTGACGCTCGAGGACCCGATCGAGCAGCTCTTCGTCTGCCGGCGCTCGCTGATCCACCAGCGCGAGGTGGGCCGCGACGTTGCGAGCTTCGCCGAGGGGCTGCGGGCCGCGCTCCGGGAGGCGCCGGACATCATCTTGGTCGGGGAGATGCGCGACCCGGAGACGATCGCGGCGGCGCTGACGGCGGCGGAGACGGGGCACCTCGTGCTGTCGACGCTGCACGCGGCCGGGGCGGCGATGGCGATCGACCGGATCATCGACGCGTTCCCCGGGGCGCAGCAGACGCAGGTGCGGCTGCAGCTCGCCGGGGCGCTCCGCGCGGTGGTCACGCAGGTGCTCGTGCCCGGGATTCGTCCGCCGGAGCGGGTCGTCGCGTTCGAACGGATGCTGGTGACCGCCGCGGTCGCGGCCCAGATCCGCGAGGGTCGCGGGCATCAGATCGCCACCGCGATCCAGACCGGGCGCGCGGACGGGATGGTCTCGCTCGAGCAGTCGCTCGCGGGGCTGGTCCGGGCGCGGCGGGTCAGCGTCGAGGCGGCGATGCAGGCCACGCCGGACCCGGAGGCGCTGCGACGGTCGCTGTGAGGGCGCCCCGGGGCCGCGCGCGTCGGCGCCGAAGTGATATGGTCGCGGCGCCGTGAGAGGGCGCCGGCTCCTCGTCGTCGTCGCGGCCGCGCTGGCGGCGGGCCTCCTCGTGCACGCGCGCGCGTGGGAGTTCCTCTGCGACGACGCGTACATCTCCTTCCGCTACGCGCGTAACCTCGCCGAGCACGGGGCGCTCGAGTACAACCTCGGCGAGCGGGTCGAGGGCTACACGAACTTCCTCTGGGTGCTGGTGCTCGCGCTCGGGGCGCAGCTCGGGGCGCCGCCCGAGGCGCTGGCGCCGTGGCTGACGCAGCTCGGGGCGCTCGCAGGAGCGGCGGCGCTGGTGGTGCTGATCCGCGGGCTCCGGGGCGCGTCGGCGCCGTGGACGGCGCTCGACCTGCTGCCGGCGCTGCTGCTCGCGGCGGCGCCGGAGTACGTGGTGTGGGCGCAGGGCGGGCTCGAGACCTCGTGGGCGGCGGCGCTGGTGCTCGCGGCGATGGCGGCGCTGACGCTCGGGCGCTGGCGGGCGGCGGGGATCGCGGCGGCGCTGGCCGGGCTCACCCGGCTCGACGCGCTGCTCCCGCTCGGCGTCTTCGTCCTGACCTGGGCGATCGGTCATGTCCTGCGGGGCTCCCGCGATCGCCTGCCGCGCCCCGGCGAGGCGCTGCGCGCGGGGCTGTGGGCGGCGCTGCCGCTGCTCGGCCACCTCGCCTTCCGCGCGCTCTACTACGGCGAGCTGCTGCCGAACACGTGGGCGATCAAGCGCCACGGGGCGCTGCTCCGCGGGACCTTCGGGGTCGCCTACCTGAAGGCCTGGGCGGCGGGGATCGGGCTCGTGTGGATCTCGCCGCTGGTGGCGCTGCTGCGCCCGCGGCACGCGGCGCTGGTGCTCCCGATCGCGGCGAACCTCGCCTACGCGTGGTCGATCGGCGGCGACTTCATGGCCTACGGGCGCTTCCTCGCGCTGGCGACGGCGCTGACCGCGGGGCTGGTCGCGTGGCTGGTGATCGAGGCGGCCGAGCGTGCGCTCGGGCGTCGGGCGGCGGCGGGGGCGCTCGTCGCGGGTGTCGCGCTGGCGGCCGGGCTGGCGACGACGGCGCGCGCCCGTTGGCAGCAGGACCGCACGCAGTCGACGGGCTGGATCGACGGCCGCTGGGAGGGCGTGACGGCCATGGATCGCTTCGCGCGCGAGCGGGTGAGGGTCGGCGCGTGGCTCCGCGAGCATGTCCCGGCGGACACGCGGCTCTCGGTCGGGGCGGCGGGCGCGCTCCCCTACGCGTCCGGGCTGCCGGCGATCGACGTGTTCGGGCTGGTCGACCCGTGGCCGCGGGAGCGACCGGAGGTGAGGCCCCAGGTGCAGGCGCGCCCCGGGCACCAGCTGCAGGCGCCGCTCTCGGTGGTGCTCGCGCGGGAGCCCGCGCTACTCTGCCACCTGGGCTACGTCGGAGCGCGTCGACCCTCGCCGGCGAGCGCGATGACCCGCGGGGTCGGCCGCGACTACGTGTGGGCGTGCGCGGAGCCGGAGCCGACCGCCGACGCGCGGGAGCCGAGCGGGGTGCTCGACGTCGGGTACTACTGCTGCCTGCGACGCCGCGGCCGGACCGTCGGGGTCTTCTCGGACGCGGAGGCGCGGTGACGGCGGCCCTGGCGTGTCGTCGCCTCGTGCTCGCGCTGGCGGCGGCGTGGGCGCTGGCGCTGGCGCTGACCTTCGCGCTGCGGATCGGCTTCCCCCTCGAGCTCGAGTGGATGGAGGGCGGGAGCCTCCACGCGGCGCTGCGGCTGCAGGAGGGGCGGGCGATCTACGGGCCGCCCTCGGCGGACTTCGTGCCCTTCCTCTATACGCCGCTCTACCCGGCCCTGCTCGCGCTCCTCGGGTGGGCGCTGCCGCTGGGCTTCGCGCTCGGGCGGGTGGTCAGCGTGCTGGCGGTCGCGGCGACGGCGGCGGGGCTGTGGCGGCTGGTCGGCGCGGAGGGCAAGCCGCGCGCGCACCAGGCGGCGGCGGTCGGCATGTACCTGGCGGGCTACGTCCTGACCTTCCGCTGGTACGACGTGGCGCGCGCGGACAGCCTCTTCCTTGCCCTGCTCGTGTGGGGCCTGGTGCTGCTGCGCGAGAGCGCGGGGAGCTGGCGGCGGGCGCTGGCGGCGGGCGTGCTGGTGGCGCTGGCGTTCTGGACCAAGCAGACGGCGGCGGTGTTCGTGCTGGCGAGCGGGATCGGGTGCCTGCTGGTGGCGCCGCGGCGGATCTGGGCCTACGCCGGGGCGATCGCCGCGATCGACGGCGGCGGCGTGCTGGTCGGGCAGGCGCTGACCGAGGGCTGGCTGTGGCGCTACATCTTCGAGCTCCACCAGGAGCACGCGTTCAACCACGCGCGCTTCTGGCGGAAGACGTGGCTGATGTTCGGGCACGCGGCGCCCTTCCTGACGCTATGCGCGGCGTGGGTGGTGATGCGGACAGGGTGGAGAGAGCAGGTCCGACAGGGCAGGTGGCGAGGGTCGGCCTATTGGGGCCTCATGGCGGGGGCGGGGCTCTTGACCTCGGCGCTCGGCTACTCGACGCAGTGGGCGGAGCCCAACGCGCTGATGCCCGGGGTGTGCCTGACGGCGGCGTGGTTGGCGGTGGTCCTGCCGGTCGGTCGCGGGGAGGCGCCTGCGCTCGGGCTGGTCGCGGCGCAGCTCGGCTTCTCGCTGGTGGTCGAGCCGCGCGCGCAACCGCTGTGGGACGGCGGGCTCGCGCGCCTCGGCGAGAGCTACGCGTGGCAGCAGCTCGCGCGCACGATCCCGCCGGCGGACCTCCGCGCGCGCGCGTCGGCGCTACGCGCGGAGCTCGCGGCGGGTCCCGGGCCGGTGCTGGCCCTGCAGCGGCCGTGGTGGAGCGTGCTCGCCGGCGGGGCGGGGCACGTCAGCTCGATGGGGATCAACGACGTGCCGAAGAGCCATCAGGCGGAGATCCAGGCGGCGCTCGCCGACCAGCTAGAGCGGGGGGTCTACGCCCGCGTGTGGGTGGAGGGGGAGCCGCCCGCGTGGCTGCGAGGGGCGCTGCGAGGGCGCTACGCGCTCGGGCGGCGGATCGAGGGCGCGGAGCGCGTGCGGCCGATGACGGGGTACATGTCCGAGGCGGGGATGGTGACGCCGTGGACGGGGGCGCAGCTCGAGTACGTGCGTCGCGAGTGAGCGCCTCCGCCCTGCGCTCGGGGTCATCACGAGCACCGGCGAGCGCCGCCCGCGGCGGCCTTGCGATACGCTGCGGAGCTATGAGGACGCAGAGCTTGGTCTTGTGCTGCGGTGCGGCGCTGAGCGCCCTCGGCGGGTGCGGCGACGACGGCCGCGGCGACGAGAGCGCGACGACGACGACGACGACGAGCGGGACGACGACCGCGTCGTCGTCTTCGA
>CAZMML010000399.1:0-4525 GCA_964567335.1 uncultured Nannocystis sp.
ACGCGGAAGGTGCATAGACCACGTGTGCCACAGCGCTGCGTGCGGCTCAATGGAGGTGGCGTTCGCGGAGCGGTCGGACTATCCTCCTCCCGATCCGCGATGCCTCACGAGACGCTGATCCTGCACGACGACCTGATGCTGGGCCACGAGCAGGGGCCGCGGCACCCCGAGAGCCCCGCGCGCTTGCGGGCGATCCGCGAGCGCCTCCTCGCGTCGCCGGTGCCAGGCGTCCGCTGGGAGGCCCCGCACGCGGCGTCGCGGGAGCAGGTCCTCCGCCTGCACTCCGCCGAGTTCGTGGCGGAGGTGGACGCGGCTCGAGGCCGCCGCGCCCGGCTCGACCCGGACGTCGCCCTCTGCCCGGCCAGCGTCGACGCCGCGTACCTGGCCGCAGGAGCAGGGATCGACGCGGTCGAGGCCCTCGTCCATGGCGCGGCGCGTCGCGCCTTCGCGCTGGTGCGGCCGCCTGGCCACCACGCCGAGCGCGGCCGCGCGATGGGGTTCTGCGTCTTCAGCAACGTGGCCCTCGCGGCTGAGCACGCGCGCGTGGCCCTGGGCTGCGCGAGGGTCCTGGTGGTCGATTGGGACGTGCACCACGGCAACGGCACGCAGCACCTCTTCGAGCGCCGCGGCGACGTCCTCGTCTTCAACACGCACCAGCACCCGCACTACCCCGGGACAGGCGCGGCCCACGAGGTCGGCCGCGACGGGGGGCGCGGCTTCACGGTCAACGTGCCGCTGCCGGCCGGGGTGGGGGACGCCGAGTACGCGGCCGCGTTCTCGCAGATCCTGGTCCCGATCGCGGAGGCCTTCGCCCCCTCGTTGATCCTGGTCTCGGCGGGCTTCGACGCCCACCGCGACGACCCCCTCGGCGAGATGGAGGTCAGCGCCGATGGCTTCGCGCGCCTCTGCGGGGTCGTCTGTGACCTCGCCGATCGCCTCTGCGGGGGTCGGGTGGCGCTCTTTCTCGAGGGGGGCTACGACCTCGCGGGCCTGGCGGAGAGCGTCCACGCGTGTGCACGGGTGTTGGCGGGGGAGACCCCGCCGGGTCCGGCCGGGGATCCAGGGGCGGCGGGAAGGGCGGCCCTCCAGCGGGTCCGCGAGGCCCAGGCGCCCTTCTGGCGTCTGTGAGCTGGCCCAGCTCGGCGCGCGCGCGAATGTCCGCTACCCTCCGCGGCCGGCGACATGGAGATCTTCAAGCACTTCCGCTTCGAGGCCGCGCACCGGCTCCCTCACGTCCCGGCGGGGCACAAGTGCGCTCGCCTCCACGGGCACTCCTTCGTGGTGGAGATCCACGTCCGCGGAGCCGTCGGCGAGCGCTCCGGTTGGGTGATCGACTTCGCCGACATCGCTGAGGCATGGCAGCCGCTGCACGCGGTCCTCGACCATTACTACCTCAACGAGGTGGAGGGGCTGGAGAACCCGACCAGCGAGCACATCGCGCGGTGGATCTGGCGCCGGATCCGCCCCGCGCTGCCGGGCCTCGCGCGCGTGGTCGTGCGCGAGACCTGCACCTCGGGCTGCACCTACGTCGGCGACGACGAGTGAGGCCTCTACTTGGTGATCGAGCGGGAGAAGAGCTCGGCGCCGGTCTTGTCGTAGAAGACGCCGGTGAAGGTGTCGCCCATCAGCTCGACCCAGATGAAGCCCTCCATGCTGTGCTCGAAGTGGCTGGGGTTGCTGCCGGGGAGGGCCTCGGCCTTGCTGCCGGCGCCAGAGACGATGAACTCGGTGCCGCAGGTCGCCTCGAGCCACTGGAGGTTGTGGTCGTGGCCGCAGATGTACACGTCGACCTTGCCGCAGACGGCGTCCTCCATGAAGGCCTTGACGCTCTCCCCGGTGACGAAGGGCAGCGGGATCCCCTCGATGTTCTCGTAGGAGCCGGCGTTGCCGTGGTCACCGTTCGAGATGTAGGGGTGGTGACCGAAGGCGATCTTCCAGGTCGCGGCGCTCTTGGCGAGCTGGTCCTTGAGCCACTGCTTCTGGGGGTCGGAGTCGCCGTTGAGGGGGTCGGTCATCACCTCGTTGGTGTCGAGGCCGAAGAACTCCGCGTGCGCCTGCTTGAAGGAGTAGTAGGAGTCCGGCATCCGCCACAGCTCGCTCTTCTGGGTGTACTGGACCTGGTACTCGTCCTTCATGAAGTCAAAGTCGACGCCGATCCCGTTGCCGCCGTAGTCGTGATTGCCGAGGACCGCGTACACCGGGAAGGTGAAGTCCATGTAGGGCTCTTCGAACTTGGACTGCCACTGCGGGTCGTCGACGCCGCTGACGCCGCTGTCATAGAAGTTGTCGCCCGTCAGGACCGCGAAGTCGCAGCCTTTTTGGGCGCAGATCTCGACGATCGCCTGGGCCACGGCGAACTGGTCCTCGTTGCCCTCGCCGGTGTCGCCGAGGACGACGAAGCGGGCGACCTGCGCGTCGCCGCCCGTGGTCGTGTCGTTGCCGGTGCTCGAGCTGCCGTCGACGGTGGTCGAGCTCGGGCCGGCGGTCGTCTGCGGTCCGGAGGTGCTGGTGGCGGGGCCGCCGGAGCTACTCTCGCCCTGGCTGCCGCCGCCGGAGCTCGGTCCGGAGGTCGGAGAGGCGGTGGTGGTCGTGGTCGTGGTCGTGGTGCCGCCGGCTGTCGAGGAGCCCGTGGCTGCGCTCGTCCCCGACGGGTCGCCGCCGGGCGATCCGCCGCATCCGAGCGCGACGGTCGTGGTCATCACACCTGCACCAAGAGCTCTGCAAAGGGACATCGGACACCTCATCGCGCCGCAACTATACCCTCCGCGGGCTGCCGATGCGCGAGGATGCGCGCCCTTCTT
This sequence comes from uncultured Nannocystis sp., assembly GCA_964567335.1. Lineage (GTDB taxonomy): Bacteria > Myxococcota_A > Polyangia > Nannocystales > Nannocystaceae > Nannocystis. The sequence goes on from CAZMML010000399.1 coordinate 2,802, forward strand.
GCGTGTGCACGTGTGAGAAGTCGCGGCGCCTGCATGCACGCGCCCGGCGTGGGCGGGCCGTATCGTCAGGTTTGATCGGGAGTTTGATCATGCACTTTCGTCCCTGGCTTGGTTTCCTCTGTCTCATCACTGCCGCAGGGTGCGGCGACGACAACCGCGAGACGGCGAGCGCCGGGACGACGACGGCGACGACGCTGACGACGCTGACGACGCTGCCGACGAACGCGACCACGAGCCCCGACACGGGGGACACGACGGACAGCACGGGGGGGACGGTGAGCGCGACGGGGAGCGGCCCCGGGACTTCGAACGCTTCGAACAGCGGGCCGAAGTTCGACATCGGCGACCCGCCGGTGATGGACCTGCCGATGCAGGACGGGCCGATCATCCCGGAGACCTGCGACCAGGCGTCGAGCGGCAAGAGCACCGTGGGGTGCCGCTTCTACGCGGTCGACATGGACTCGCACGACCTCGTGGAGACCTCGCAGTACGCGGTGGCGGTGGCGAACGTGCAGCTCGCGGCGACCGCGAACGTGACCATCGAGGTCAAGCAGGGCGGGGTGTGGACGACGGTCGGGGGGCCGCAGGCGATCAGCCCGCTGCAGCTCTTCACCTTCAACCTCGCGGACCGTCACACCGACGACTCCGCGCTGCTGCCGGAGGGGGCCTACCGGATCTCGTCCGACATCCCGGTGGTCGCGTACCAGTTCAACCCGGTCGACGGCTCGTCGTCCTTCCTCTCGGACGCGGCGATGCTCTACCCCGCGGCGGCGCTCGACACGATCAACCGGGTGACCGCGTGGAAGTCGATGTACGACAACACCAACACCTTCCAGCACAGCTACGCGACGGTGATCGCCACGGTCGACGGGACGGTGGTGACGGTCACGCCGAGCATCGTGACCGCGGCGGGCGCGGGCGTGCCGGCGGGGGCGCCCGGGGCGCCCTTCCAGATCAACATGCAGGAGGGCGACGTGCTCAGCGTCGCCAACCAGAACATCCCGGACAGCATGACCGGCACGAAGATCGTCGCCAACGACGGGCACCCGGTCGCGGTCTTCGCCGGCCAGGAGTGCGCGCTGATCCCGGAGAGCGTGTGCTGCTGCGACCACATGGAGGAGCAGCTCGCCGGGGTGCGCTTGTGGGGCAAGCACTTCATCGCCAGCCGGATGCCGCTGCGCGGGAACCCGCCGGAGCTGACGCTCTGGCAGATCTTCGCCTCCGAGGACGGCACGAACATCACGATCAACGCCGACGCCGGGGTGACGGGCATCCCGTCGATGAACTTCATCCTGAACCAGAACCAGATGAGCGAGTTCTACGCGACCGGCCCGAGCGAGGCGGTCGCGGGCGACTTCGAGGTGATCGCCGACAAGCCGATCGCGGTCTACGGCTACATGATCGGGTCCGAGAACATGGGCGGCGGCTCGATCGGCGACCCGGCCATGGTCGCGATGGCGCCGGTCGAACAGTACCACCCGCGCGACGTGATCCGCGTGCCGGGCCCGGGGTTCAACGACGTCGCGGTGGTGACGCGCGAGGCCGGCTCGCCGATCTCGCTCGACGGGGCGCCGATCCCGGACACATCCTTCTACCCGGTCGCGGGCAGCGGCTACGAGGTCGCGCGGGTCCCGGTCCCCGACGGCGTGCACGTCTTCGACGGCGGCACGTCGGCGTTCAGCGTGGTGATCGTCGGCTACGACTCCTACGACTCGTACGCGTAC
>CAZMML010000400.1:0-4514 GCA_964567335.1 uncultured Nannocystis sp.
AAGACGAGCCCCGCGAGCACGACGCTCACGGCCGGCGGCAAAGCCCCGCCCCCGAAGTCGGGCCCGACCAAGGGCCCCATCACCGCCAAGTGATGGCGGAAGGGCCAGGTCCTCTCCGACCTGGCCCTTCGCCCATGTCCCAGTCTACGCGAAGGACGACCCGCCTTTCGGCGTCGTCCTTCGACGCGATCAGCGTCGCGTGCAAGCCCCGCGACGATCCGCGCGGTCGAACCTGCGCGGGCTCGGCGAGGCCCTCCGCGGCCCGGCTAACGCGAGCCGAGCCTCAAGGCTCGACCGCCCGGCGGAGTCGCGCGCTGCATCGGCGCGGGGGGCAGCTCGTAGTCGTCGAGCGAGGCCCCGCGGAGCTCCGCCAGGTCATTGAAGACGTCGTCGTCCTCCGGGTCCTCGAGGTCCTCGAGGTCCTCGCGGGCCGTGAAGCGTCGACGGAGGATCAGCGCCTCGTCCTCCGCGCTCGGCGAGGTCGCCTCGTCCTCCGCGGCCCCCTCGAAGAAGGGGTGCTCGAGCTGGAGCTGCGCCGCGCTCTGCGCCGGAGCGCGCCGCGCTGCGGCCGGCCTCGACGTGATCCCGTTGAGCCCCGCCCGCAGCTCGGTCCCTGGTCGGAAGTCGATCGTGAAGGCGGCGTCGATCGTCATCGGCTCGAGCGTCCGCGGGTTGACGCCCTTCCGGGCCGAGCGCTTCTTCTTGGTGAAGGTCCCGAAGCCCGGGAAGGTGAAGCGCGGGCTCTGCGTGCGCGTCACCTTCGCGCGGATGAAGTAGCTCGCCAGCTCCGCGAACGCGACGTCCAGGATCTGACCGACACACTTCTTCGTGATGTCTGGCGGCAGATCACGAGAGCGGACGATTTTTTCGATCAGTTCGGCTTTCGTCATCGCGGCGCCACCGAGGAGGGACACAATATTTTTTTTCGTGTCGCGCCGTCAACTGTCTTGCGCTCACGTCGTGCGGAGCGAGCGCATCGCTCGCTGGAGATCCTCCATCACCGTGTCATCTGCCGTGTTGCGCTCGCCCGGGGCCAGTTCACTGTCGCGACGGATCACGTACGACGGGTGATATGTGACGAACGTGGGGATCCGGAGACCCGCCGTGCGATCCTCATACATGTGAGCCCGACCTCGCATCGCTCTCAGGAGCGTGTCTTCTTGAGCCCCTAGCAAGAAGATCCCTCCGAAGCGTCCCAGGGCGATCAAGACCTCGGGACGGATCGCACGGATCTGTGCCTGGAGAAAGGGAGAGCACTTCGCGATCTCGTCCGGCTCCGGGTTTCGATTCCCCGGTGGACGGCACTTGATCACGTTGGCGATGTACACCGCATCCCGCGTGAGCCCGAGGCGCTCGAGCCACAGCCCCAGGCGACGCCCGGACGCGCCGACGAAGGGTTCGCCTTGCTGATCTTCGTCGACTCCTGGCGCCTCCCCCACGAACATCACCCGCGCGTTCGGATCGCCCACGCCGAACACGATCTTCCGCCGCGACTTCGCCAGCTTGCAGCGCTGGCACGCCCCGACGTTGCGGCTCTGCAGGTACGCCAGCTTCTCCGCCGCGCTCCACGACTGCGCCTGCGCCCGCAGATCCGTCTCCGACCTCGGCGCCTCTGCGGCCACGTCCGGCAAGCCAGACGGATCCGCGAGCGGCAAGCGCGTCGGCGCCCGCGGCGGCGCCTCCCTTGCAGGGGCAACGAACGCAGGGACCTCGGCCGCAGCGGAGACCCCGGTCGGCGCCGGTGTCCCGACTACCTCGCGCGACATCTCCGCGCGCGCAGAATCCGGGACGCTCTCGGACACCTGGCCGCGTGAGGGCATCGGCGCGGCCCGCACATAACAAGTCCCGCGGAACTCACGGAGATGTCGGAGGTGAGCCGCGAAGCCCCGCGCGAGGCGCTGGATCTCGTCGCGTGTGTCGTCCACGGGCCTCAGACCTCGAGCTCGCGTGTGAGCGCGGCGAGGATCCACTGCGCCAGCGCTTCCTTGGCGACCGGCGGTCCCGAGCTGTAGCTCCGCACGCGCTCGCCGTCACGGAGCAGCAGGTGCCCCGCGTTCGTCGGTGACGCGAAGCCGACCCCAGGCGCGCCGACCCGGTTGACGAAGATCGCGTCCGCGCCCTTGGCCCGGAGCTTCGCCTCCGCGAGTCGGATGAGCTCCGCCGCGATCGCCTCCTCCGGCCCGTCGGGCACCGTCTGCGCCGCGAATGCGAGGAAACGGGTCCGTCCTCCGCCCGCCCGGCCGGCGAAGCGCTGCGTCAAGCTCCGCAGCAGATCGGGCGCCAGCGCGAACGCGATCCGCGGCAGCGTCGCCAGCAGCTCCGCCTTCTCGAGCTTGTGCGGCGCCGCCTCGGCGGTCAGATCCCCGACCGCCGCCACCATCGCCAGCCAGTCGACTGTCCCATCGGCCAGCTCTGTCTCGAGCGCCGCCAGCATCTGCGGCGCCGTCTCGACGTCGACCCGCCGCACCCCCGCCGGGGTCGGCAGCTCCACCGGCCCCGCCACCAGCGTCACCGACGCCCCGCCGCGCGCCGCCGCCTCCGCGAGCGCGAAGCCCATCGCCCCTGTCGACGCGTTGGTGATGAAGCGGACCGGGTCGATGTACGTGCGCGTCGGCCCCGCCGACACCACCACCCGCCGGCCCGCCCAGGGCGCGCCGCGCCGCGCGCTCGCCAGCGCCGCGGCCGCGATCTCCGGCGGGTCGATCATCCGCCCCTCGCCGATCCACCCGCACGCGAGCGCCCCGCGGTCCGGCCCGATGAACTCCGCGCCGCGCCCGCGGAGGACCCCGAGGTTGTGCCGCGTCGCCGCGTGGCGCCACATGTTCGTGTTCATCGCCGGCGCCCACAACACCGGCGCGCGCGTCGCCAGCAGCACGCACGCCGCCAGGTCGTCCGCCAGGCCGGCCGCCGCTCGGGCCAGCAGGTCCGCCGTCGCCGGCGCGACGACCACCACGTCGGGCCAATCCGCCAGCTCGATGTGCCCGACGCGACCCTCCTCCGCGGGGTCGAGCAACGAGCGCCGCACCGGCCGCGTCGACACGGTCGCCAGCGCCAGCTCGGCCACGAAGGCCTCGGCGGCCGCCGTCGTCACCACCTGCACCTCGGCGCCGCCCGCGATCAGCGCCCGCACCAGCTCCGGCGCCTTGTAGGCCGCGATCCCGCCGCTGACGATCAGCAGCACCCGCGGGCGCTCACCCGTCACGTTCCCCCTCGAGCGGCACCGCGCCGACGGTCTCGATCCCGAAGCCCGTCAGCCCGACGATCTTGCGCGGGTTGTTGGTGATCACCCGGATCCGCCGCACCCCGAGCTGGCGCAGCGCCTGCGCCCCGAGCCCGAACTCGCGGAAGCCCGCCTCCGCCGGCTTCAGCGCCGGCGCCGGCTCCTGCGCGTGCGGCGAGAGCAGCGGGTCGCTCGGCCACCGGTGCCCGAGCACGTAGAGGAACACCCCGCGCCCCGCGCGATCGATCTGCCGGATGCTCGCCCGCATCCGGCACGCCGCGCCGTCGCCGGTCACCCCGAACACGTCCTCGAGCACCTGGGCCCGCTGCGCCCGCAGCAGCACCGCGTCGTCGCCCTCGTCCTCCTGCCGCAGGTCGCCCTTGCAGAGCGCCACGTAGTAGCTCGCCGGCTCGACCGTCGAGCGGAAGGTGTGCATCGTCCAGCCGTCCTTCGCGCCGATCCCGAGGATCGACGACACCAGCGGCCGACGCGCCACCTCCTCGATCAGCGTCTCGCGCTGCAGCCGGTAGCCGATCAGATCCGCGATCGTCAGGATCGGCAGCTCGTGCCGGCGCGCGAAGGCCTCGAGGTCGTCCATGCGCGCCATCTCGCCGTCGTCGCGCATGATCTCGCAGATCACCCCCGCGGGCCGCAGCCCCGCCAGGCGCGCCAGGTCGACCGACCCCTCCGTGTGGCCCGAGCGGACCAGCACCCCGCCCCCCTGCGCCCGCAGCGGGAACACGTGCCCCGGGCTGACGATGTCGTGCGGCCCATACCGCTCGTCGCAGGCGACGCGGATCGTCTGCGCCCGGTCGGCCGCCGAGATCCCGGTCGTCACCCCCATGCGCGCCTCGATCGACACCGTGAAGGCCGTCCCCATGTGGCCCGGGTCGGTCGGCACCATCATCGGCAGCCGCAGCTCACGGACCCGCTCCGGCGTCAGCGCCAGGCAGATCAGGCCCCGGCCGAAGCGGCACATGAAGTTCACCTGCTCCGGCGTCACGTGCTCCGCCGCGATCACCAGGTCGCCCTCGTTCTCGCGGTCCTTGTCGTCGACGAGGACGATCATCCCGCCGCGGCGGATCACCTCGATGCAGCGCTCAACGTGCTCGTAGTTGGTCGTGTCGCTCATGTCTCGCCCTCGGGCACCTGGTCTTTCGGACCGGTCGCCTTGTACATGTCCGCCGGGCCAAGGTAGCCGGCGCGCTCGAGATCGTCGCGGGTCACCCCGCCGGGTCCGCCCGCCGCCGGCGCCTCGCCGCCGAACTGCAGCAGGCGCGCGACGTAGCGGGCC
>CAZMML010000401.1:0-4513 GCA_964567335.1 uncultured Nannocystis sp.
GTCTCGGTGAGGGTGCCGATCTGGTTGACCTTGACGAGGATCGCGTTGGCGACGCCGCCGGAGATCCCGCGCCGGAGGCGGGTGGGGTTGGTGACGAAGAGGTCGTCGCCGACGAGCTGCAGCTTGCCGCCGAGGCGCTCGGTGAGGAGGCGCCAGCCGGCCCAGTCGTCCTCGGCCATGCCGTCCTCGATCGAGACCAGCGGGTACTTGCTCGCGAGCTCGGCGTAGAGCTCGACCAGGCCGAGCGCGTCGAGCTCCCGCCCGCCCTCGCCGTCGAGGATGTAGAGCCCCTTCTCGGCGTCGTAGAACTCCGAGGCGGCGACGTCGAGCGCGAGGCTGATCTGCTCGCCGGGCTTGTAGCCGGCGGCCTCGATCGCCTGGACCAGCACCGCGAGCGCCTCGCTGTTGCTCGGCATGTCGGGCGCGAAGCCGCCCTCGTCGCCGACGGCGGTGACCTTCTTCTGGACGCGCAGCAGCTTCTTGAGCGCGTGGAAGATCTCGACCCCCGCGCGCAGGGCGTCGGAGAAGGTCGGGAGGCCGTGCGGCACGAGCATGGTCTCCTGGAAGTCGAGGTTGTTGTCGGCGTGCGCGCCGCCGTTGATGACGTTCATCAGCGGCACCGGGAGGGTGCGCGCGAGCGGGCCGCCGAGGTAGCGGTAGAGCGGCAGGCCGGTGTCGAGCGCGGCCGCCCGCGCGGCCGCGAGGGAGACGCCGAGGATCGCGTTGGCGCCGAGCTGCGACTTGGTCGGGGTGCCGTCGGCGGCGATCAGCGCGTGGTCGATCGAGAGCTGGTCGACGACGTCGAAGCCGGTGACGACGTCGGCGAGCGGGCCGTTGACGTTGTCGACCGCCTGGCGCACGCCCTTGCCGAGGAAGCGGGTCTTGTCCCCGTCGCGCAGCTCATGGGCCTCGTGCTCGCCGGTGCTGGCGCCCGAGGGGACGGCGAAGCGGCCGATGTTGCCCTGGTCCGTGGTGACCTCGACCTCGAGGGTCGGGTTGCCGCGTGAGTCCAAGATCTCTCGCCCGTGGACGCTGAGGATGACGCTCATGGGCGGCGAAGGTAGCAAAGGCGCGCCAGGGCGAAAATCTCGAGGCTCGGGGGCAATTGGCGATCGCGCTCGTGGTATGAGGGGCGAGTATGCGCACCTTCGGCCCTCGCTCGCTGTCCCTGTGCTCCGCGCTCCTCGCCTGCGGCGGCGGCGGCTCACCCGCGACGAGCAGCGCGACCGATGAGACGGGCGGGACGAGCACGAGCGGGACGAGCGGGGTGTCCTCGACGGGCGCGCCGACGACCGGGGCGGGGAGCTGGCCCGGGGCCTGCGAGCAGCCGATCGAAGCTGTCCCTTTGACCAGCGCGCGCCTGAAGGTCGACGCGGGCGGGCGCCTGCGCGACGAGCACGGGCGCGACGTGCTGCTGCGCGGCGTCAACACGGGCGGCCGTTCGAAGTGGGCGCCCTTCGTGCCCTTCCCGATCGCGGCGGACGCGGCGCGGGCGGCGCTGCAGGCGGCGGCGGAGGCCTTCTTCGCCCGGCTGCCGGCGTGGGGCGGCGGCGCGGTGCGCCTGCCCTGCTCGGGGGAGGCGCTCGAGCCGACGCCGGGGAGCTACGACGCGGGCTACCTCGACCGCTACGAGGCGATGATCGACGCTGCGTGGGCGCGGGGGATCCGGGTGATCGTCGACTTCCACCAGGACGTCTACGCGTCGCCCTTCTGCGGCGACGGCTTCCCGCTGTGGACGCTGCCGGGCGACCCGGGGCCGCCGCGGCGCGACTGCCCGGACTGGGGGCTCAAGTACTTGCTCGACGACGAGGTGCGCGCGGCCTTCGACCGCTTCTGGGCCGACGAGGGGGCGATCCAGGCGGCCTTCTTCGCCATGTGGGCGGCGATGATCGAGCGCGTCGGCGATCACCCGGGGGTGGTCGCGCTCGAGATCCTCAACGAGCCCGGGTGGGGCACGGCGCCGGACATCGGCGCGTGGAAGCAGGAGGTGCTCAACCCCTTCCACGCGGCGGCGGTCGCGGAGCTGAGGGCGGCGGCGGGCGACGAGCTGCTGATCGTGTTCGACAACCCCGGGCTCGACGCGGTCGGGCTGCAGAAGGTCACGCACGTGCGGCCCGCGGGCGAGGGCCTGGTGTACGGGCCGCACCTCTACGACCCGGGGCTGATCAACAGCCAGCCCGCGACCGGGATGATGCCGGAGGTGCTGATCGACGAGTACGCCGACTTCGCGGCGGCCGAGAAGATCGGCGTGCTGGTCGGCGAGTTCGGGATCGGCGACGGCGCGGAGGGCGGCCCGGAGTGGCTGGGGCGGGCGCTCGACCACATGGACGCGCGGCGGGTCTCGGGCACGCTCTGGGAGTGCTCGCAGAGCGAGGAGCTGTGGAACGAGGAGGATCTCTCGGTGCTGGCGGCCGACGGGTCGGAGCGGGCGACGCTCGACACCTTCGTCCGCCCCTACCTGCGGGCGCTCGCGGGCGAGGCGAGCGAGTTCTCGTGGGACGGCGCCGAGGCGATCGCGCGCTGGACGGGCGACGGCGGGGTCTCGGAGGTGGCGCTGCCGCCGCGGCGCTTCCCGGATGGCCCTGAGGACATCTCGCTGGAGACCCTGTCGGGGCCCGCGGGCGCCTGTTTTACCCTCGCGGAGGGCGAGCTCCGGGTGAGAGTCCCCGCGGGCGCTCAGGTCGAGCTGCGCGTCCGCGGCTGAAGGGTGACAGGTGTCCGCGGACGTCGGCGCGTCGGCGCGCCGCGACGCGGTCGCGGCGGCGAGGCTAGACTTCATCCGCCATGAAGGGCCTCTTATCGATCGGCGCCCGGCCCGAGGACGCGGCGGAGGACGTCACGCGGATCCGCCTGCTCAACGGGCTCTCGCTGGCGGCGGTGGCGTTGACCGGCGCGTCGCACGTCGGCTCGGGCTTCATGGTCGAGGCGACGGAGCTGGCGGTCTCGCTGGGCACCCTGCTGGGCTTCTTCGGGGTGCTCGGGCTGCACGCGGCCCGGCGGCGCCGGGCCGCGGCGCTGCTCTTCCACGCCGTGATCATCGCCTCGATCGTCGCCGGCTCGGCGGTCGTCGGGGTGGACTTCGGGACCTTCTTCTTCCTCGTGCTCGCCGCGGGGCTGCCCTTCCTGCTGATGCCGCGGCAGAGCCAGGGGCTCGCGCTGGTGGCCGCGCTCGCGGCGGTGGTGTGCCTGGTGGTGATGCTGGTCGGGTGGGACCTCGACGGCGATCTGGCCCGCCGGATCTCGCTCTACGGGCCCTACCAGATGGTCAACCAGTGGGTCCTCGCCGCGGTGCTCGTGCTCCTCGGCTACGGGCTGCAGACCCTCGGCGCCCGCGCGGAGGTCGACCTCGAGCGCGAGCGCGGGAAGTCGGAGCGGGTGCTGCAGACGGTGTTCCCGATCGACGTGGCGCGGCGCCTGCAGGCCGGCGAGATGGTCCCGGCGCAGCGCCACGGCGCCGCGACGGTGCTCTTCTGCGCGGTCGTCGGGATCGAGGCGCTCGCGCGCGAGATGCCGGCCGAGCGCTTCCTGGAGCGGCTGCACGTGATCTTCGCCCGCATGGACCGCCGCTGCGAGGAGCTCGGGGTGGAGAAGATCAAGACCACCGGCGGGACCTTCATCGCCGCGGCCGGCCTGCCGAGCTACCGGGCGGACCACGCGGAGGCGATCGTGGCGCTGGCGCTGGCGCTGCAGGAGGACTTCACCGGGCCGGCCGCCGAGGGGCTCTCGCTCCGGATCGGGGTCAACTCGGGGCCGGTGGTCGCGGGGATGATCGGGCCGAGCCGGCCGAACTACGACATCTGGGGCGACACCGTGAACATGGCCCAGCGGATGGAGGCCCACGGCGAGTCGGGCCGGGTCCACGTGTCGGCGCTGACCTTCGCGAAGATCAACCACCGCTTCGAGTGCTCGCCCCGCGAGGTCGTGGTGATCAAGGGCCGCGGGACGATGAAGACCTACTTCGTGGCGCGCGCCCGCTCAGGAGGGCGCGCGTGACGACGCCCGGCTGGTTGCGCCGGCTGCTCCGGCTCGGGGTCGACGCCGAGACCTCGCCGGTCGAGGTCCGGCACGTGCTGATCATCAACGGGATCAACCTGATCGCGCTCGCGGCCTCGCTCGTGACGCTGGCCATGCCGCTCCCGGAGGGGGCGTCGCGACCCTTCCGGATCCTCTATGTGCTGCTCTCCGGGGTGCTGCCGCCGGCGCTGGTGCTGCTGCTGAACGCGGCGCGCCGCCATGTGACCGCCGCGGTGGTGTTCCTCGCGTACGTGCTGATCTCCACCGCGGGGGCGGTGCTGCTCTTCGGGGCGCTCTCCGGGGTGCACTACTACTACCTGGCCGTGATCGTGCTGATCTTCGCGTGTCTGCCGGCCCGGCGGCGCTGGCTGGCGCTGGCGCTGGCGCTGGTGTACGCGGGGACCTACGCGGCGATCTGCGTCGGCTTCGAGTCGCTCGCGGGGAACGGCGGCGAGGCGGTGCGGCGGACCTTCCAGACGCACCTGTCCCTGGCGACGCT
>CAZMML010000402.1:0-4503 GCA_964567335.1 uncultured Nannocystis sp.
TGACCCTCGCCCTGATCCCGAACCTCGCGGTCAGCGTCGCGTCGGCGTCGATCGCGGTGTTCGCCCTCACCGCGCTGGTCGCCGAGCTGACCAGCGCGACCTGGGCCGGCGGCGGCCTCGGCCTCGCGCTCGGCGCGCTCACCGTCGCGCTGTGGATCCACGAGGCGGCGCTGCTCCCCCGCCTCGGGCGCTACTGGCAGGCCGCGGCCTACGCGCTGCCCTTGGCGCTCTTCGCCCCGATGCTCCTCGCGTTCGAGGATCGCAGCGGCGAGTCGGCGGCCCTGCTCAGCGCCGGCTGGTGCGCGCTCAGCGTCTGGCTGATCGGCCAGGCGAGCCGCGAGGCCCCTGCCCTCGCCGGCGCCGCGCGCCTGCTCGGGTGGGGCGCGGTCGTCCTCGCCGCGATCGTCGGCTACCGCGCCCCGGGCCTCGGCGCCGGGGTCGCGCTCCTCCTCCTCTCCCGCCTGCGCGGCGGGCCGGCGCTGCAGACCCTCGGGCTGGTGGCGATCGGCGGGTACCTCTTCCTCTGGTACTACGACCTCGACACCTCGCTGCTCGCCAAGTCGGCGGCGGCGTGCGGCAACGGCGTCGTGTTCCTCCTCGCCGCGGCCGCGCTGCGGCGCGGCGCCCGGCGCGAGCGCGAGGCCGAGGCCGTCCCGCTCGCGGCCCGCCTGGCGGCGATGCGCTGGCTCCTCGCCGCGCTCGGCCTGGCGCTGGCGATCCCGGCCTACGTCGTCGCGCGCAAGGAGCAGATCATCGCCGCGCAGGAGACCGTGCTCCTGCCGCTCCGTCCGGTCGACCCGCGCTCGCTGATCCAGGGCGACTACATGCGCCTCGCCTACGCGATCACGCGGGACCTCCCCGACCTCGAGTCCTTGCCCGATCGCGGCGCGCTGGTGATCACCCTCGACGCCCACCGCGTGGGCCGCTTCGTCCGCGTCGACGACGGTCGGCCGCTGGCGCCGGGCGAGCTCCGCCTCGGCTACGCGAAGCGGGAGCGCGAGGTGAGCTTCGGGGCCGAGAGCCTGCTCTTCCCGGAGGGCCAGGGCGAGGAGCTCGCGCGGGCCTTCTACGGCGAGCTCGCGCTCGCGCCGGGGGGCGACTCGGTCCTGCTGGGCGTGCGCGACGAGCAGCGGCGACCGATCGGGCCGCGCCCGCACGATCCTCGGCCCTGAGCCTCAGGCCTGGGCGATCCGACCGCCGCCGAGCGCCCCGCCGATCAGCCGCGCGGGGTCGATCCCGATCGACGCGAGCGCCTGCTGCCACATCTGGTCCGGCGGAGTGTCCCAGATCCACGGGATCTCGAGGCCCTCGTCGCCGGGCTCAGCCCGCAGCGGCGCCGCCATCCAGCTCCCCTGCGACATCTCGTACTCGAGCTGGCCCGCGCCCCAGCCGGCGTAGCCGAGCACGACCATGTAGCTCCGCTCGCCGCCGCCGAAGCGCTCGTGGTTCTCGCGCCTCACCCCCTCGAGCGAGGCGGTGAGGAAGAGGCCAGGCGCGAGTTGCTCGGCGAGCGGATCCCAGGTCGGGTCGTCGTGGAGGAGGAAGGCCCGCTGCGGCTCGACCGGGCCGCCGAGGCGGATCCGCTGCTCGTCGGGCCCCGTCCACTGGAGCTGGAGCGCGTCGGCGAACTCTCGCACCCGCGTCGGCAAGACGTTGCTGAGCACGAGCCCGAAGGCCCCCTGGACCGAGTGGTCGACCATCAGCACGACCGAGCGGACGAAGTTCGGATCGACGAGCTGCGGCACCGCGCAGAGCAGGTGGTTGGCGAGGCTCGACGGGGCCTCCGGGCCGTCATCCGTGGTCACAGAGAAGTCATGGCACGAAGGCCGTGCGAGTGCCAGAGGTCGGACTCGAACCGACACGAGGGGCTACCTCAACGGATTTTGAGTCCGCCGCGTCTACCGATTTCGCCACTCTGGCAGGAGGAGCGAGGCTCCGCTTAGCACGAGGCCGCGCAGCTCCGCAAGCCCCGGCCCCGCGCCCCGCTCAGGGCTCACGCAGCCGGACCTCCACCGCGCGGCCGGCGGAGACGTGGATCTTGACGTGGGCGCCGCCGACCTCGCGCTGGAACCTGCCCGAGGTGATCGTCGACACGGTGCGCGTCTGGACGCGGATGTTCGGGGCCGAGAGGTCGAGGTCGAGATCCGCGTCGGACGCGAGCCAGATCCGGACCTCCGCGCCGCCGCGGACGACGACGTCGCCGCCGCCGAAGCCGGCCTGGGCGACCTCGACCGAGCCGCGCGGGGCCTCGACGTCGACGTTGCCCGGCGACTCGACATCGACGTCGCCGCGCTGGGTCCGCACCGCCACGCCCCCGAGGCCGCCCTCGACGTGGACGTCGCCCGCGCCCACGTCGACGCCGATGTTGGTGGAGACGTCGACGATCGACACGTGACCCAGCTCGGTGTGGACCTCGAGGTCGACCTCGGGCGGGAGCCGGACCTCCTCGGCCTCGAAGTCGACCTGCCCCTGGACCGCGAGCGGCACCAGGGCGGAGAGCTCCGCGAAGCCGCCGTCGACGGTGTAGACGAGCCGGGGCGTGCGCGCGTTGGCCTTGGCGATCTCGGCGCTCCCGCCGGCCGCGCGCCACTCGCCGCGGATCTCGAGGCCGAGCGCCATCGGATCGCCGACGACGTGGATCGGCGTCGCCGGCAGGTCGATCCGCACGGTGCCGACGTCGGTCAGCGGATAGACGGCCTCGACCTCCGCCTCGCTGCGGAAGCCGAACACGCACCCCGCGGCGAGGGCCGTCGCGCAGAGGAGCCCGCGTCGGATCAGCATCAGAAGTACACCCCCAGACCGGTGCCGAGCTCGAGCGTCGCCGCTTGCCGCGGGATCGCGCCGTCCTGGCGGTAGTAGCGGGCCCCGACGAGCGGCGCGCTGATCCGCGGCACGATGTTCAGCGACCAGCGATCGAGGATGAAGAGGCGCAGGTCGAGCTGGCCGTAGGGGATCACGGCGAAGCTCGCGGTCCGCGGCGCCGCCTCGCCCTCGGGCAGCGTCGGTTGCGCTCCGCTGGCGAAGGCGCCCTGGAGGATCGCCCCGGCGGCGCCGCCGAGCCACACGCGATCGCGCTCGAGGAAGCGGACGTGGACGCGCGGCCCGCCCTGCACCGCCGCGCGGTGCAGCCCGAACTTGAGGCCCAGGTCGCCGAGGCCGAGGCTGACCCGGCGGACGACCTGCCCGAGCACGCTGAGGTTCCAGTCGGCGTAGAAGGCCGCGGCCGGGTCGCCGGCGCGGAGCCCGACGCTCGCCATCCGCGTCAGCTCGAGCGACACCCGGTGCCCCGTGTGGGCCCGCGGTGACCGCTTGCCGACCGCGCCCGCGTAGGCGTCCATGATCTGCGCCATGTAAAGGAGGTGCAGGCCGCCGGTGAGGAGGCCGAACCCCGCCGCGGTGACGACCTCGGTGCTGAAGGTGCGGCCGTGCTCGCCGGGGGCCGCCGCGTCGAGGCCGCCCTGGGTCCGCAGGAGCGCGAAGGCGCCGGCCGCCAGCGCGAGCGATCCGAGCAGGAAGCCGGCGCCCCGCGCCGGCTGTCGGTTCACCAACTGGCCGACGCCCGGGGTCATCGCCGAGAAGATCGGCGCGCCGATCCGGCGCCAGCCGCCCGAGCTCGCGCGCGGAGGCGGCGGCGCGGACGCGGCGCTCGGCGCGGGGAGCGGCGGGGGCGCGCCGGACGGCGGGGTCGCGCCAGGCGGCGGGGGCATGGCGCTGGCGCCGACGGGGGTGTTCCCTGGGACAGGGTCGGTTGGACCTGTCCCGGAGGCCGCTCCGCTCCCCGCCGTCGGCAGCGGACCCCACGGCACCGCCGACGGGCCCGCAGAGGGGGCGGCGAGGGCGACGGTGAGGGCGAGCGCGAGCGCGTTCACCGGGCGTTTATAGGCGGCGGAAGCGGCGCCCGTCCAGCCCGGATTTCGCACCGCGGGCCTGCAGCAGGGGGATCTGGGACCCGACGACCGCCCCTGCCCCGCGCGACGCCCGTGACGAGCGCGGAGCGAGTCCGCCCTGGACGCCTGTGGCTGTCGCGGGCGAGCCGCGGCCTCAGGGGTCGCGCGAGGGACCGACGAGGCCGCCCGCTGGCGGGGCCGAGCCGGTCGCGCAGGCCCACGACATGTGCCGGCTCGCGTGGAGCACGAAGGCGCGACCGTCACGGCGGATCCCGATCAGCCCGACCGGGACGTCCCAGCGCGCCGCGACCTCGTCGACGAGCGCGCCGACCTCCTGGGCCACGGCTCGCCCCGCGTCGCAAGCGCGGGCGAGCGCCGCGTACGCGAGCACGTGGGTCATGATGGCCTCGCCGACGCCGGTCGTCGCGCAGGCGCCGAGATCGGGGTGCGCGTAGAGGCCAGCGCCGATCAGCGGCGTGTCGCCGACCCGTCCGGGCAGCTTCCCGAGGACCCCGCCGGTCGATCCGGCGGCGCAGAGATCGCCCCGGGCGTCGAGCGCGACGGCGCCGACCGTGTCGGCCCGGCTCTCGCGCAGGGTGCCGGCGCGGAGCGCCTC
>CAZMML010000403.1:0-4500 GCA_964567335.1 uncultured Nannocystis sp.
GGCGTGATCGGGGGCCTTGCGGCCGTCGAGCGCCATGTCGTCGCGGGTGTCACCCTTCGCGTCGGGGATCGGCCGCTTGCCGTCACCGATCGGCGCCCCGCGCGGGGCGACCTCGCCGGGCTTCACCTCCGACGAGGGCTTGCCGACCCCCGGCAACCACTCTTTCGCCGGCTCCTGACCGCTCGGCGCGCAGCCGACGACCAGGAGCACGAGGACGCGTGACAGCGCGGGGCGTCGGAGCATCGGCGCCATCGTGCCTCAGTCCGCGAGGACTGACGAGCGACGAGCCTCCACGCGCGAGGTCCGGTCGCTCCGCGTCCAGGACGGCGCCGCCCGGCGAGCGCGTCGGGGCGACATGCTCGACGGGCAGGGTCGCGTGTCTCCGCTCCCCCTCGCATTCCCGGTCAGGCCCCGCTCGGAGGGGCGTGGAACGCCCCGATGGCCGGACTGCTCGATGCCGCGATCCGTCTCTTCGCGGAATTCGATTGGCGAGGGTGGGCACGGCCCTCGCCCTGTCTGCGCCCTTGTGCGGCCGTGCGGGGGGCGCGCGGCGGCGCGAGGCTTGCGGGGCTCGGCGCGGGTGAAGTAGTGATGGTGGGTGCGACGCGTCTTCGCTCCGCTGGTCCTCGCGCTCTCACTCGCCTGCCCGGGGCCGCGAGAGACGGCGCCGCCGGTGGTTCGAGCGGAGTCGGCGCCTTACTACGCACCAGGACCGGGGTCGGGATCCAGCGGGGCTCCGCCGCCGGCGGTGATCGGGGCGGACAAGCCGGCGCTGCCGGCGGGGACGGTCGCGTCGATGACGACCGCCGCGGCGCCGCTGCCGCCGGCGCTGGTGAGCGCGGCGGAGGTGATCACACGGGCGGCGCAGGGGCGCACGCGGGCGTGGGAGCTGCTCGGGGTGATGGTCGACCGCTTCGGCCACCGCCTCAGCGGGTCGCGGGCGCTCGAGGGGGCGATCGACTGGTCGATCGAGCAGATGCGGCGCGACGGGCTGAGCGACGCGCGGCGCGAGAAGGTGATGGTGCCGCGTTGGGTCCGCGGGGCGGAGCGGGCGCGGGTGATCGCGCCGATCGAGCGCGAGCTGGTGATCCTCGGGCTCGGCGGGACGGTCGGCACCGGCGGGAAGGCGCTGCGCGGCGAGATCGCGGTGGTCGAATCGCTGGGGGAGATCGCGGCGAAGGGGGCGGCGCTGCGGGGCAAGATCGTGGTGATAAACCAGGCGATGCCGCCCTTCGACCACGACCGCAACCACTCCCACTACGGGGAGACGGTGGGGATCCGCTCGTCGGGGGCGAGCGAGGCGGCGCGGGTCGGGGCGAAGGCGGTGCTGATCCGTTCGGTCACGGCCAACAGCCTGCGGAGCCCGCACACCGGGGCGGTCCGCTACGAGGAGAAGACGCCGAAGATCCCGGCGGCCGCGCTGACCCTCGAGGACGCGGAGCTGCTGGTCCGCCTGGCGCGCCGCGGGCCGACGACGGTCGAGCTCTCGCTCGGGGCGCGCACGCTGCCGGACAGCGAGAGCGCGAACGCGGTGGCGGAGCTGCGCGGGCGCGAGCTGCCCGACGAGGTGGTCGTGATCGGCGGCCACATCGACTCGTGGGACGTCGGCGACGGGAGCACCGACGACGGGGCCGGCTGCCTGATGGCGATGGAGGCGGCGGCGCTGCTGCGCGAGCTCGGGCTGATCCCGCGGCGGACGATCCGGGTGGTGCTCTTCACCAACGAGGAGAACGGGCTCCGCGGCGGGGCCGCGTACCACGCGGCGCACGGCAAGGAGCGCCACGCGGCGGCGATCGAGTCCGACTCGGGGTCGGGCGCGCCGCGCGGCTTCGGGGTCACCGGGACGCCGGAGCAGATCGCGGCGGTGCAGGCCTACGCGCCGCTCTTCGAGGGCCTGGGCGCGGGCCTGATCGAGCCCGGCGGCGGGGGGGCCGACATCCGCCAGCTCACCGCGGACGGGGTCCTGAGCCTGGGCGTGGCGCCCGACGTCAGCGCGTACTTCGACCTCCACCACAGCCCGGCCGACACTTTTGACAAGATCGACCCGGACCACATCGGCCGCAACGCGGCCGCGCTGGCGTTGATGGCCTACATCCTCGCGGAGCGCTGAGCGAGACGCTCAGCATACGCTCCCGGCGTCCTCGGGTTCGTCAAGGGGGTCACGACGCTGGGCCAGCTCGCGCGCTCGGTCGGCTCGGTCGGCGGCTCGCTCATGGGGGATGGAGACCGAGGCGGGACGCGCTCGCCCGGTCACCCGGGCAGGAGCTGGGGGTCGAAGCGCGCTCGGGACGCGTGGAGGAATCGGAGCTCCGCTTGAAACTCTGGGCCGCTCGGGTCGGTCCAACAGGATCGGCGCGGGACCGGGGGAGGGCGGCGGGCGGCTCGCTGCGCCTCGGCAGCGATCGGCTGCAACCTCTCGGCCTCCCCGTGGGTCTGATGGCATGTTCTGCCGTGCATGTCCCCGGTCTGCGATCCGAAGCCGTCGAGCCCCGGTCCTCCAGCCTGGGCGTTGGCCGCGCCGTGGCTCTTCTGCGGGCTGCTCTCGACGAGCCAGGCCTACTTCTTGTGGCCGGAGCGCGACCCGGGGCCCTCGTTCTTCCGCGACCTGGCGTGGCAGTACCCGCCCTGGCTCTACCTCGCGGCCGCGGCGCCGCTCGTCGCCCGCGTGGCGCGGCGCTACCCGCTGACGCGCGACACGTGGGCGCGCCACCTCGGTCCGCACCTGCTGGCCAACCTGGCCCAGGCGGCCGGCTACGCGGCGGTGGTGGTGGCCGCGGGTCAGCTCTTCGGCGACGTGTACTGGCGCACGACCCCGACGGCGGTCGCGTTCGGGAAGATGCTGGCGAAGGGGGTGCAGCTCCAGCTCTTCGTCTACTGGGCGATCGTGGCGCTGGTCCACGCCTACGACTACCAGCGCAAGGCCCGCGAGGCGGCGATGACGGCGGTGCGGCTCGAGTCGGCGCTGGTCCACGCGCAGCTCGAGGCGCTCAAGATGCAGCTCCACCCGCACTTCCTGTTCAACACGCTGCACGCGATCGGGGTGCTGATCCGCAAGCAGGACCTGCAAGGCTCGCTCAAGATGCTCAGCGGCCTGGCGGACATGCTGCGCCTCGCGCTCGACAACACGGGGCGACAACTGGTGACGCTGAAGCAGGAGCTGGACTTCCTCGGCCGCTACCTGGCGATCGAGCAGATCCGCTTCCGCGACCGCCTCGAGGTGCAGATCGAGGTCGAGCCCGAGCTGTGGGACGCGCTGGTGCCGAACCTGCTGCTGCAGCCGCTGGCCGAGAACGCGGTCCGACACGGGATCGCGCCGCGCGCGGCGGGCGGCAGGATCGAGCTCAAGGCGCGCCGCGAGGGCCACTCCCTGGTGCTGACGATCCGCGACGACGGGGTCGGCCTGCCGCAGGGCTTCTGCGTCGAGGCGTGCGGGGGGGTCGGCCTGCGCAACGCGCGGGCGCGCCTCGCTCAACTCTTCCCGGGCGAGCACCGCCTCGAGATCGCCGCCGCGCCAGGCGGCGGGGCGGCGGTGACGCTCACGATCCCGCTTGTGTTGCAGGAGGCCATCCATGTCGAAGCGTAGCCCGATCCGCGTCCTAGTCGTCGACGACGAGCCGCTCGCCCGCGAGGGGATCCGACTGCTCCTCCGCGGAGACGCAGAGGTCGAGGTGGTCGGCGAGGCGGGGTCCGGGACGGGGGCGATCCAGGCGATCACGGCGCTGCGCCCCGACCTGGTGTTCCTCGACGTGCAGATGCCAGAGCGCGGCGGCTTCGAGGTGCTCGCCGCGCTGCCGCCGGAGGAGGTGCCGGCGGTGATCTTCGTGACGGCCTACGACCGCTACGCGCTGCGGGCCTTCGAGGTGCACGCGCTCGACTACCTGCTCAAGCCCTTCGACGACGAGCGCTTCCATGACGCGCTCCGGCGGGCGAAGGCCCACCTCGAGCTGGCCCGCGCGGCGGACCTGCGGCGCCAGCTCCTCTCGCTGCTGGAGGACGTCGAGGGGCAGCGGGCGGCGGCGCCGACGCCGACGCCAGCGCCGGCCGATCGCCTGGCGATCAAGGACGGGTCGCGCGTGGTGTTCCTTCGCGCCGACGAGATCGACTGGGTGGAAGCGGCGGACTACTACGTGCAGATCCACACCGGGAGCAAGAGCTACCTGGTCCGCGAGACGATGGCGAGCCTCGAGCGTCGGCTCGACCCGGGTCAGTTCGTCCGGATCCACCGCTCGGCGATCGTGAACCGCAGGCGGATCCGCGAGCTCCGCAGCGGAGGTCGACGCGAGGCGATCGTGGTGCTCGAGGGCGGGGCGACCCTCAAGGTGGCCCGCAGCCAGCGCGACAAGCTGGCGACGCTCCGCGGGTAGATCGGGTCGATCGCGGAGTGTGCCTCTCAGGAGGGGTTGGGTTGGGGGGGGGGGGCGCGGGTGTGGCGGGGGTCGCCGCCCCGCGCCGCGCGACCCCCCGGCGCAACACGGGCGGCCCCCCCCCCCCCCCCCCCCC
>CAZMML010000404.1:0-4499 GCA_964567335.1 uncultured Nannocystis sp.
TCGGTGGCTCGGGGAGACGTTTCACTCGTCGGGGTCGAGGATGACCGTCTCTCGGACCTCTCCTGTCTCGAGCCGGACCCGCTGCAGCGACACGGGCCGGCCGTCACGCAGATCCGCGAGCTCATAGCCGCAGTCGTCTTCGCCTGACCCGCGCAATTCGTCGAGGCCGAGGCGATCGAGATGGACGAACCGCACCGACCCGTTGGAGAAGAACTTCCAGCGGCGGGCGTCGGTCGAGTAGAGCGCGCGGTCCGGCGAGCGCTCGGCGAGGCGAGTGACGGCGAGGGCGATCGCCTCGCACGCCTGCTCGGACGGCCGCCCGTCGACGGCCGCGAGCGCGCCCGCGAGGTCGTCGGCGGCGAGCCGCTCCGCCAGCGCGGCGATCAGCGCCGGACCGGGCGAGGGCTCCGTCCGCGCGGTCGACCGGTGCGGCCCGCCCGTGCCCGTGGCGGCTGTCTCGGGGGACATGTGATTGACATCGTCGGGCTCAGCGACCCCGACGCGCGGCGCCGGAGACCGCCGGAACAGCGGCTCGAACAGGCCCCACTTGCGCGCGGGCTCGCCCGCCTCGCGTCGCCGCGGACGCATGATGTCTTCGCCGTAGGGGTACACGTCGGCGGAGAAATCGCCGCTGTTCCCGGTGATGACCATGCATCGGCGCGAGTACATCAGTTCGGTCAGCAGCTGGCGCATCGGGTGTCGATCGAGCGCTTGGTCACCGGGGCGCATGAAGATCTGCCGCGGCCGTCGCCCTGGCGGACCGGGCACGTGGGACATCAGGTCGGCCAGCGCGTCCTGGATGAGTCGGTCACGGACGCACGGACGGAGCGCCTCGTAGCGTCCGAACCTGTCCTTGTAGACAGATCCGCGTGGGTCGTGGTGCAGCAGGCAGACGAGGCTCATGTCGCGGGCGTTGCTGTCGCCGACCTCCACGCCCGAGAGCAGGGAGATCTGCGGGCTGCCGAACCACCCGCCGCGGTTGCGCGGGACGCCGTGGCTGGCGATCCGATGGTGGCGCGGGAGCGCGTACGAGTTGAAACCGACGTAGCGCGTGCGGTGCCAGTCGAACCCCCAGTAGAGCGGCCCGAAGGTGCGCTGGAAGTAGTGAAGTCCGTCGTAGGCGACGCTGTTCGCGGGGTCGGGGCCGTGCGCGACCGAGGTCGGCGTACCCGCGGCGTGGTCGTCGTACTCGGCCATGCCGTCGCAGTCGCCGGGGAGGATGAAGATCGGTGTGGTGAGGCGCGCGAGCTCGCGCGCCACCGCGGGATACTCGTGTGTGTAGCGCGTGGTCACCGGGCCGGGCTGGGCGTCGGCGGCGCGGCGGAGGATCGCGTGGCCGCTGCGCGGGCCGTTCTGGCACACGTCGCCGAGGAGGGCGATCCACGCGAGGTCGTCGCGGGCGTTCATGCGGTCGACGAAGCGGCGCACGCGGTCGGCGTCCTCGCGGTGAAATCGCAGGTCGCTGCACAAGCACACGCGCTCCCGGCCGTGGATGCGCTCGTAGATGCGGACGGCGTTGGGTTGGGTCTCGCGGCCGACCTCGCTGGTGAGCGCGAGGTCGTAGAGCCCGGGCGGGACGTCGAACAGGCGGACGTGGAGCTGCCAGGTGAAGCGGCGGCCGTGCTTGCCGGCGGGGCCGTGGTGGTACACCTCCGACCACCACTCGGGGTGGAGCAAGCGTTCACCCCCGCCCCGGTGGCGGTCGACGAGGGAGAGGCACGTCGACTTGCGGTGGACGCCCTCCGGCAGGCTGACGGCGACGCGCAGGACCCATCCCACGGGGAGCAGCGCCGGGCAGCCCAGGGTCGGGTACTGCAGCCGATCGACGAGCGCCTCGATCGGCAGGCTCTGCGCCTCGTCGTTGAGCGCAGGGTCCGCGTAGCCGTATGGACTCGGCTCGAGGACCCCGCAGCGGCCGGGGAGTTTGTCCATGCGACGTTCGTCAGTCTACCTCGCTCCGTCGTTCGCCGGACGGGGAGAATCGTCTCGGTGTTCCACCGCGCCTACGAGGTCAGACGGGAACAAGAGGACCTGCCCAGGAGGATGTGGCCGCGGTGGTATCTCCCCGCGCGGCTCCGCCGTATCGCCGTACACGGTGCCGCTCGACGAGAACACGAAACGAGGCACCCCGGTGAGGCGCGCGGCCTCCAGAGCGTTGTACGTGGCGATCGTGCCTTGCTCGAGATCCGGCCGGGTGCGCTCGATCCCCAAGCGCTCCTCCGGGTTCGCGGCGAGGTGGAAGACCACGCGTGCCCCCGCATCGCCGACGTGAGCGCGTCGAGGTCGAGCGCGTCCGCCTCGACCAGCGTCACCGCGCCCGTCGGCAGGTGCTCGCCGAGGAACGCGCGCTTGCCGACCGACATGTTGTCGAAGACGGTGACCGGTCCGCGCGCGATCGAGCGCCCTCGAAGGGGCGCAAACGGCCTCATCGCGCCGGCCCCGTTGAAGCTCGCGGTGCGGAGGGTCGCCGAGGCTGAGGACTCCGGTGCGCGCAACACCGACGCGGCGCCCACGCCGGCGGGTTCACTTCGGGATCACGCAGCCGGCCATGGTCGCGGAGGCGCCGTTGTTGTCTTCGTCGCACTCGAGGATGGCGCCGTCGCCCTGGCTCGCGTCGTCGACCTCGGCGTAGTAGTCCTTGGTCATGTCGTTGGGCGGTGCAGGGACGAGGAGCGTGACCTTGGTGGAGCCGCCCGGGAGCAGCGCCTTGGTGGTGACCTGGGTGCCGAGGAGGACGCCGCTGGCGTCGACGCCCTCGTAGAAGTCGACCTCGACGCCGGGAGGGACGCCGAGCGCGCCCTTGTTGTAGACGGTGGCGATCAGGAGGAGCTGGTCGGCGCACATCTCGAGGCTGACCGCGAGGTCGATGGTCAGGTCGGGGGCGTTGAAGACGCCGGCGCCCTGGTCGTTCTGGCGGTAGTTGTTGAGGGTAGCGACGGTCCAGTTGTCCGTCTCCTTGGTCGGGGTGTTGGCGTCGGAGAGGGCGTTGGTGACGTGGTAGGTGTGCTGCGTCCACACCCGCCGCGTCGGGACCCAACCATCGCCGGCGTCGCCGAGCAGGTAGACGCCGCGCTTGGTCTTGTAGTTGGGGATCGCTGCGCAGTTGTTGGCGGCGGTGTTGTTGGCGACGACCAGGATCTCGGAGTTGCCGTCGTCGTCGACGTCGGCGACGAGCGGGTACTCGTGGATCGTGGCGCTCGAGTTCTCGATCTTGAGCTGCTCGGTGCCGTCGGTGCCGGCGTAGACGCGGACGTAGCACTCGTCGGCATAGACGACCTCGGCCGCGCCGTCGCCCTGGAAGTCGAACACCGACGAGCCGGTGCAGTTGGAGGACTGGTCCTGAGTCGTCTTCGACCAGCGGCGGTAGATCGCGCCGGCCGCGGGCATCGGATCGTTGGCCGGCTTGACGATCTGCTCGCCCGCCCGGTTGAAGTCGAACACGGTGTACGCCGCCGCGCCCGCGACCCCGGCCTCAGGCCGGCCGTCGCCGTCGAAGTCGGCGATCGTTGGGGGCCCGCCGCGGCCGCCCGCGGGGATGGCGTAGGCCTTGGTACGGAGCGCGTTGTTCTGCTCGCAGGCGACGCCGGTGGGATCGACGCCGCACCAGAGCTTGCCAGTCTTGCCGTCGAGGACGCGGAGCTGGCCGCTCGCCGCCAGGATGATCTCCGGGGTGCCGTTGAGGTCGAGGTCGGCGACCGCGGGCCAGCCGTCGCCGCCGTCGTTGTTGATCCACATCTGCTGGACCATCACCTGCGGCGGGTTGCCCGGGGTCCAGGTGACCGACCAGGCCTGGCGGCCGGTGACGATCTCGGGGCGGCTGTCGCCGGTCAGGTCGACGGCCGCGGCGATCCCGCCCGGGTAGTCGCCCGGAGAGCCGACGAGGCCGCCGTCAAGGCCAGTGCTCCACACGAGGAGGCCGTCGTTGTCGAAGAGCGAGGCGCCCCACACGATCTCGGCGGGGTCGTCCTCGTCGAAGTTGGCGAGCGTCACGCCGCCGTTCTGGATCCCCTGTACGGCGACCTGATTCATGGCGTTGCGCGAGGTCCAGAGCCAGGCGCCGGTGCCGTCGACGGCGTGGATCGGGGAGCGGCCGGCAGCGTCCTGCCGCCCGGCGTAGACGATGTCGGCGATCCCGTCGCCGCTGACGTCGCCGATCCCGAGGGTCGTGCGGCCGTGCGAGCCGTACTTCTTGTTGGGGATGTCGGGCGTGATCCGCCACAGCTCCATCCCGGTCGTGCCGTCGAGCGCGAGGACGATGCCGTTCACGTAGTTGATGCTCTGATAATTGGTGGTGTTGACGAGCACCTCGGGGACGCCGTCACCGGTGACGTCGCCGATCGCAGGGCTGGAGATGACGTCCTCGCCGGTGAAGGCCCACTCCTGCGTGACGGTCAGCGCGCCGAAGTTCGGCACGACCTCGCAGAGCAGCGGGTCGGCCTGCGGGAGGCACTTGTCGAGGGTCGGCTCGCAGTATTCGCCTGGGTCGCAGTCATACGAGT
>CAZMML010000405.1:0-4494 GCA_964567335.1 uncultured Nannocystis sp.
GAGAACTTCGACCTCCGGGTCATGCAGTACCTGATCGAGGAGTTCGAGGAGGACACCGGCGTCAACATCCGCGAGGACCGGATGGCGATGCAGCGGATCAAGGACGCGGCCGAGAAGGCCCGCTGCGAGCTCTCGACCGCGCGCGAGGCCCGGATCGAGCTGCCCTTCCTCCACACCAACCCGAGCGGCAAGGTGTTCCAGATGGAGTGCGTGCTGACGCAGCAGCAGCTCGAGGCGCTGACCGAGGACCTCGTCGACGAGACGATCAAGATCTGCGAGCGCACCCTGGCGAAGGGGGGCGTCGACAAGAAGTCGCTCGACGACGTGGTGCTGGTCGGCGGCATGACCCGGATGCCGCTGGTGCAGCGGCGCGTCGCCGAGTTCTTCGGCATCGAGCCCTGCAAGGGGGTCAACCCGGACGAGTGCGTCGCGCTCGGCGCGGCGATCCAGGGCGCGGCGCTGGTCGAGGAGACCCACGACCTGCTGCTCCTCGACGTGACGCCGCACAGCCTCGGCATCATGATCGTCGGCGGCTACTTCCACCGGCTGATCGAGCAGAACTCGACGATCCCGACCCGCGCGGGCCACGTCTTCACGACCGTGCGCGACAACCAGACCTCGGTGAAGATCCTCGTCCTGCAGGGCGAGAGCGACAAGGCCGCCGAGAACGAGATGCTCGGCGAGTTCATCCTCAGCGGCCTCCGCAAGGCGCCGCGCGGGCAGGTCGAGGTCGAGGTCACCTTCTCGATCTCCGTCGACGGGATCGTCAGCGTCAGCGCCAAGGACCTCGAGACCGGCCGCGAGCAGAGCATCACCGTCACGGCGACCAGCGGCCTCAGCGAGGACGAGCTCAAGGAGCTGGTGAAGCAGTCGCAGGCCTACATGATCGAGCTGCGCGCCTCGGAGGAGATCGAGCGACGGCGGCAGCAGTGCGAGAAGCTGATCGACAGCATCCGGGCGCTGCTCCCGCAGGTCCAGGCGGCGATGTCGACGACCCGCTTCGGCCGCGACGCGATCGCCAAGGCCGAGGCGGTGGTCCAGCGGGCCGAGGGCGAGCTCGCCCGCGCCGACGCGAAGGGCCTCGGCGACACCCTCGAGAGCCTCGAGCGGACGCTCAGCATGTTCCGGAACGTCGCGCAGCGGCGCTCGGAGGCGGCGCAGCGCTAGCCCGCGGTCGATCGCGCCGCCCGTGGCTCGGTCGTGTTCAGAGATCGGTGTCGGGGCGCGGCGGCGCGGGGAAGGTCACGCGCGGCGCGCTTGTTCGCGGGGCCGCGCTGGCCTATCTCGCCGGGCGTGGACGCACCGCAGCCGGCGCAGTTCGAGGCCCGGGTCGAGGCGAACCGCCGGCTGAGCGGCGGGTACTTCTTGCTCGAGCTGGCCGCGTCGGCGCCGACGCCGGTGTCCTCGGCGCGCCCGGGGCAGTTCGTGATGGTCCGCGGGGAGTGGGGGCGAGAGCTCCTGAACCCGCGCGCTTTCTCGGTCCTCAGCGCGCCCGATCCGACCCGGGTGACGATCCTCGCCAAGGCCTACGGCGAGGGGACACGCCGGCTCAAGGCGGCGCGCGCGGGCGATCGCGTCGTCGTCACCGGGCCGCTCGGGGTCGGCTTTCCGCCGGCGCAGGCGGGCGAGCGCGACCTCCTGGTCGCTGGCGGGGTGGGGCTGCCGCCGCTCCACTTCTACGCCCGCGTCGCGGCGGAGTCCGGCCGCGCCTCGCAGGTCGAGCACTTCTACGGCGGCCGCGATCGCGACGACCTCGTCCTGTTCGAGGAGCTCGAGCGCCTCGGCGTGCGCGTCGCGCTGGCGACGGAGGACGGCAGCGTGGGCGCCCGCGGCTACGTGACGGCGCCGCTGCAGGCCCGGCTCGAGGCGGCGGCCCGCGCCGAGGAGGCGGTGCGCGTGCTCGCCTGCGGGCCGACGCCGATGCTCGCCGCGGTGCGCCGCCTGGGCCTGGGCCGCCGCGTCCCGACCTTCCTCTGTCTCGAGGAGAACATGGCCTGCGGCTTCGGCGTCTGCCTCGGCTGCGCCGTGCCGGTCTACGGGCCGAGGCCCTACCGCTACTGCTGCACCGAGGGCCCGGTCTTCGACGCCGGGGAGGTGCGCTGGCCGTGAACGAGCTCGACCTCCGCTGCACCTTCGGCACGCTCTCGCTGCGCTCGCCGATCCTCGCCGCCTCGGGCTGCTTCGCGTACGGGCAGCAGTTCGCGCCCTTCACCGATCTGCGGGCGCTGGGCGGGATCTCGACCAAGGGGATCTCGCCGCTCCCGCGCCACGGCAACCCGGTGCCGCGGATCTGCGAGACCGCCGCGGGCATGCTCAACTCGATCGGCCTCGAGAACGTCGGCGTCGAGGGCTTCTTGCGCGACAAGCTGCCCTTTCTCCGCGACCTCGGTGTGTCGGTGTGGGTGAACTTCTTCGGCACCGACTTCGACAGCTATGTCCAATGCGCCCGCGCGTTGGGGGAGGGCCGCGGGATCGACGCGCTCGAGATGAACATCTCCTGCCCGAACATCAAGAAGGGCGGGATCGAGTTCGGCACCGTGCCGGAGGTCGCCCACCGCCTCACGCGCGCCTGCGCGGAGGCGACGGCGGTCCCGATCGTCGTCAAGCTGACCCCGAACGTCAGCGACATCGTCGCCATGGCCGACGCGGTTCGGCAGGCGGGCGCGCTCGGGGTCTCCCTGATCAACACGATCACCGGGATGGCGATCGACGTCCGCACCCGCCGGCCGAAGATCGCCACGACCTACGGCGGTCTGTCAGGACCGGCGATCAAGCCGATCGCGCTGCGGATGGTCCACCAGGTCGCGCGTGCCCTCCCGGACCTCCCGATCTGCGGGATCGGCGGGATCATGAGCGGGGAGGACGCGCTCGAGTTCCTGCTCGCGGGGGCGCGCTGCGTGCAGGTCGGGACGGCGAACTTCGCCGAGCCGGGCGCGTGCGCCCGGATCGCCGCGGAGCTGCGCGCTCTGTTGCGCGAGCTCGGCTACGCCTCCGTCGAGGCGGCCGTCGGGCGCCTCGAGACGCACGCAGGTGAGCCTGAGTTCATGTCCCAATCACCCTGGTCCTCGGGCTAGATCGCGCGCGGCCGACCCGCGCGGCCCTCGCCAGTCCGCCGCGGCGGGCGTCATTCTTCGGCTCGTAACGGTGTCTTTCGGCGCGGAGGGCGGGGAGATCATCGCGGCGGGGGCGCGCGCACGCGCGGGCGAGGCGCTTGCGGGCAATTGCCAGCCTCGGATACGCTGCTGAGCGCTGATGCCGGATCTTGCGATTCCCTGGCGCGCTCGCCTGGCCGCCGTTGTCCTCGACGCCTCGCCAGACTGGGGTGCCAGCGCGGCGAGCCGGGCCCTCGGCGCGGCGAGCCGGACGCGTCTGCCGCGGCCGCTCAGCCGCGCGGTGGTCTCGGCCTATGTGCGCTACTTCGGCGTGGACCTGCACGACGTCGACCCGCGGGCGCTGCGCGAGGGCTATGACAGCTTCAACGCCTTCTTCACCCGTCGCCTCGTCGAGGGCGCGCGGCCGGTCGACCCGCGGCGCGATGTCTTCGTCGCCCCCTGCGACGGCCTGCTGCGCGGAGTGGACCCGATCGAGCGCGACGTGGCGGTGACGGCCAAGGGCCACGCGTACACGATCGGCGAGCTGCTCGCGGACGAGTCGCTCGCGGAGGCGTTCATCGGCGGCGCGGCGACGACGATCTACCTCCACCCGCGCGACTACCACCGCGTCCACGCGCCCTGCGACGCGGACGCTGCGCAGGTCACCGCGGTGCCCGGGCGGCTGCTGCCGGTCACGGCCGCGGCCCTGGAGCGGACGCCGCGGCTCTTCGCGCTCAACGAGCGCCTCATCCACGTGCTGGACACCGACCTCGGGAAGTTGGCGGTGGTCATGATCGCGGCCTTCGGCGTCGGCCACATGAGCTGCGCGTACCACTCCGTCGATGCGCATCCGCGCGAGATCCGGCGCGTCGTGCTCGATCCGCCCGTGGCCCTGCAGAAGGGCGACGAGCTCGGGATCTTCCACCTGGGCAGCACGGTGGTGATGTTGACGCAGCGGGGCTTGCGGCCGCTGGTGCCGGCGGACGCGCCCGTCCCGGTGCGCATGGGTCAGCCCCTCTTGCAGCGAGGCGACGCCGCATGACCTGGCAGGTATCTCCCGAGGAGTGGCTGCTCGACTTCACCGCGATCCCGCGCGGGCGGGCCCGTGCCGGCGAGTCGCTCGATGTCATCGACGATCGTCTACGGTCGATCCTCGCGCCGCCGCCGCCGAAGCAGGCGCCGGTGGTGATCCCGACGATCACCTCCTCGCGCGCGTCGCGGCCCGCGCCGACGCCGTCGAGCCCGTCGCGTCAGGTGTCCGGGCCGCGCGACGCGGCGCGGACCGACCCGCCGCCCCCGCGCACCGCGCCGAGCGCGGCGCCTCGCGTCGAGGCGGCGCCGGCGCCGGCGGCGGCGGTGGCGCCGGCGCCGCCGCAGGCGCCGGGGCCGGGCCGCAGCGGCG
>CAZMML010000406.1:0-885 GCA_964567335.1 uncultured Nannocystis sp.
GAGGCGATCGCCCACGCCGCGCTGCCGCCGGAGCACCCCGAGCGGGCCCGGCTGCAGGTCGCGGCCGCCGACCTCGCGCGCGCCCGGGGCGACCTCCCCGGCGCGATCCTCCGCTACGACGCCGCCCTCGCCGCTCTCACGAGCATCTACGGACATGACCATGTCGACATGTCCCCCGCGCTCCTCGGGCGCAGCCTCGCGGCCGCCGCGCGCCACGACTGGAGCGCCGCCGCCGCCGACCTCCGCCGGTCGCTCACCCTCCTCGAGGCGGTCTACGGCGGCGAGGGCCCG
This sequence comes from uncultured Nannocystis sp., assembly GCA_964567335.1. GTDB lineage: Bacteria > Myxococcota_A > Polyangia > Nannocystales > Nannocystaceae > Nannocystis. Next base: position 292 of record CAZMML010000406.1, read on the forward strand.
CGGCTGATCGAGGCGCTCACCGCCCTCTGCGTCGCCGAGTCCGCGCGCGGCGAGCACGCGACGGCGCTCGCCGCCTGCCGGCGCGCGACCCTCAACGCCTCGCGCACCGGCAGCCCGGCGCAGCTCGGCGTGGCCCGCTTCGCGCTCGCCCGGGCGCTCTGGGCCGACGCCGAGGCCCGCGGCGAGACCGGCGCCGAGGGCCGCGCCCAGGCGCGGGCGACCGCCCAGCAGGCGCTCGACGAGGGCCGCGACGTCCTCGATCCCCCCCTCACGAGCGCGCTCGCCGAGTGGCTCGCCGCCCGCGCCCCGCGGGGGCCCTGACTCAGGGCGGCGCCCCGCGCACCATCACCGGCGCCGAGGGCTCGGCCTGCGCGGCGCGCTCGAGCGCCGCGATCTCGCGGTCCAGCGCCGCGAAGAGCGCGTCCCAGTCGATCGTCGCCGGCCCTCCGCGCCCGAGCTGCGCCTCCAGGTGGCGCAGGTACGCCGCCCCGAAGATGGTCAGCTCGCGGCCGGGGTCGCAGCCGAAGCTGGTGCGGTCGCGGCGCGCCGCCCTCAGCGCGACCACCCCCGGCACCCCCGCGAGCGCCTCCGCGA
>CAZMML010000406.1:895-4490 GCA_964567335.1 uncultured Nannocystis sp.
GCCGGCACGAATGCCGGCGTGGCAGGCCTGGAGCACCACGAACTTGGGCGTCGCCGCCGGCGCCGCCGCGAGCGCGCCCGCCAGCACCCCGGGCGCGAACACCAGGTCCTCCGGCGCGGCGCCGGCCTGGAGCGCCGCGATCAGCCCCGCCGCCTCCACCCCCGCCCCGGGGCCGGCGCCGAGCTGCAGCGTCGGCTGGTCGAGCATGGATCCCTCTGGCCCTCGGAGCATGTCCTTGGGGACGTTCTCCGGGACCAGCGAGGTCAGCCCGTGGCTCGACACGTAGACGTACAGGAAGGGCGGCGCGGCCGCCGCCGCGCGCGCCAGGTGCTCGCGGACAAGCGCGGTGCTCGCGGCGTAGCACCCGCGCAGCGCGCCCGCGACCCGACGGAACTGCGCCCGGTCGCCGCGGAAACCCGACCGACTCGGGGTCGCCCAGTAGCACGCGATCTCGTCCTCGTCGAAGCCGCGTCCGCGCCAGAGGGCGCGCTGCGCGGCGACCTCCGCCGCAAAGTTGGCGACGTCCCTTCCGCCCGCGACGAGAAAGATCTTCGCACGCGCCGGCAGCGGCGCGTCATGGTAGGGGGTCGCGGCGACGAAGCGGTGGTAGCTCACGGGCGCCGCGCAGCCGCCCCACAGCGCCGCCCCGAGGAGCAGCGCCGATCGCGGCCGTGATCGCGGCGCGGCGGACACCCCGCGAGCCTATCACAGTCAGGGTGCCAGACACGCCGCTCCGGTCTATTCGGACATGTCCTCTGCTTCTTCTGCGCAGCTCCCCGCGCGCTTGATCGCGCTCGCGCTCGGTGTTACTAGCTCCGGTCATGATCAGCCCCCTCAAGCCCTGGACTACCTTCGCGCTCGCGCTCGTGCTGGCGGGCTGCGGCGACAACGGCGGCGGCACGGACAGCGAGAGCACCGGCACCACCTCCTCGACCTCCACCACGAGCCCGACCAGCACCGAGGGCTCGTCCGGACCGGGCACCGGGTCGACCTCCGGGACCTCCGCCGGCGGCGACCTCAGCCACGCCGTGGACATCCAGCCGATCTGGGACGCGACCTGCGTGGCCGCCTGCCACGACGACAACCCGATGAGCAGCGGCACCGCGAGCACCGGCCTCCAGCTCCTCCCGGCGGTCGCCTACGACTCGCTGGTCGACAAGATGTCGGTCAAGTGCAACGCGCAGAAGCTCGTCGACCCCGGCAACCGCGACACCAGCTTCCTGTGGCACAAGCTCGACGGGTCCCAGACGCTCGTCTGCGCCGGCGGCGGCTCCAAGATGCCGCTCGGCAAGACGCTGACGCCCGAGCAGATCGAGACGATCGGTCAGTGGATCGATCAGGGCGCGCCGCCCTGACCGCCTGTGCTAGGGTCTCCGCCATGCTTCACCCTACCCTTCGCCTCTCGCTCACCGCCACGCTCCTCGCCGCACCCCTCGTCGCCTGCGGGGACGACGGCGAGACCACGGAGACCACCGGCTCCACGTCGTCCACCAGCTCGAGCACGACCGAGGGCTCGAGCTCGTCGGAGGGCAGCACGAGCTCCACCGGCGCGGTCACCGACGCCACCACGTCCGGCGGCCCGGGCTCGACGACCGACGTCAGCAGCACCTCGACCACCGACGCGAGCAGCACCTCGACCACCGACCCCAGCACCTCGACCTCTGAGGGCAGCTCGTCCACCTCCCAGGGCAGCTCCAGCACCGGGATGATGGGCGGCCTCAGTTGGGAGCAGGACGTCTACCCCGTCGTCATCGGCGTCAACTGTGGCTGCCACGTCCCGGGCTCGGGCGGCCTCAAGATGACGAACCCGATGGACTCCTACATGAACCTCGTCGACGTCGCCTCGAGCGCCGTCCCGGCCTTCAAGCGCGTCGCCCCAGGCGACCCGGGCAACAGCTACCTGCTCGCCAAGGTCAAGGGCACCGCCGGGATGGCCCCCTTCAACAGCCTCACTCCGGCGCAGATGCCCAAGTTCGGCGCGCCGCTGCCGCAGGCCTCCCAGGACCTGCTCGAGCAGTGGATCATGGAAGGCGCGAACCCCTAGCCACGCTCGCGCTCTGTCGCGCGTGGGGGGCTGTTGCACGGCCCAGGACTTCCTCTCGCGGAGACCCCGTGTCCAGACTCACGGTGTCTCCCTCGATCTTGCTTCATGTGATACGCTGCGCCTGGATCGTCGAACCACGACGAAGAGGGATCGATTCGTCGTATGTTCGGGAAGACCGCTCGCGAGCTCCAAGTGCGGATCACCGCGGCCACGGAGCGGCTCGCGCTCGCAGAGGGCGAGCTCTCCGCCGCGATGGCGGAGCTCACGGTCAGCGACCGCGCGGACAAGCAGATCGTCGGGGAACGGCTCCGCAAGGCGATGTTCGAGCTCGTCGCGGCCCGCACCTTGCTCGGCGAGCTCGTGGAGTCGTCGCGGTGACGACCACACTCCCGCCCAACTCGCCCGACCGCGTCCGGATCAACGGCCTGCTGCTCCCGCTCGCGCTGAGCCTGGCGATCGCGGGGCAGCGCTGGCGCACCCCGGAGGAGTCGCTGCTGCGGCGGGTGTTTCGGGAGAGGCCGGTCCGGGCGCGGCTCTTCGACCTCGTGACGATGCGCGAGGAGAACCGCGCCTGGCTCGAGGTGAAGGACCGCGCCTTCTTCGGGCACACCGACAGCAAGTGCCCGCCCGGCGACATCGATCCGGCCAGTTCTCTGCTCCTCGGGACCCTGGGGCCCGACTTGCCCTTCGCCCTCGACTACCGCCCGTCGGACAGCCCCCGCGTGGTCTATCTCCACTCCGGCGGCGACCGCTGGATCACCGTCGCGTGCAACGTCGAGGACCTGCTGGCGCGCCTGGGGCTCGCCGCGCCTCGGCTCTCGCACGCCGGCGCGTCGACCGCGACGACCCACGACGCGCCGCCCAAGTGACCCCGCCGCGGGCTCACGGGACGCTGTAGAAGTTGTCGGCGAGCGCGTCGCCGGCCACCTCGTCGAGACCGCCGTCCTGCGCCGGCCACTGCAGCGCGCCTGTCAGGATCAACAGCTCCCCGCGAGCCCGCGCGCGCGCGGGATCGGTCAGCGCCGTGACGATCAAGGGCCCCGGACCCTCCGGCCCCCAGCCGCACCCCGCCGCGAACTGGAGCGGCCAGCGGTTGCGATAGAAGAGCCACATCTGCTTGCGGATCAGGTCGGCCTCGTGCGCGCCGACGCCGGCCGCGAGCGCCCGCCGCTCCGCGGCGATCCACGGGCCATGGTCGTAGGACCAGGCCCGGTTCCCTCGCCCGAAGCGGAACTCGAAGAGGGCGCGGGTCTTGCGGACGATCGCGGCGGCCGAGATGCTGCCGCGGAGGTCGCCCATCGGCTCAGGGAGCGGCTCCCAGCAGCCCTCTTCGAGCAGCAGGGGGACCTTGCCCGGGCGCTGCCAGAAGATCGTGATCGTCCGCGTGACCAGATCGAGCTCCGCCTCGAAACAGTCGACGCACGCGCGACGGATGCGCGAGTCGGTCGCGCGCGGGTTCTTCCCGAACATCAAAGGAGCCTAGCACCCGCGCCGAATTCCACGAAACGACGGATCGGCCGGTAGCGACGAGCCCGCGGCCGCGGCGCCGCC
>CAZMML010000407.1:0-4487 GCA_964567335.1 uncultured Nannocystis sp.
TCTGCCGCCTGCACGAGCGCTTGCTCGCCGTCGACGCCAGCGGCGTCGCCAGCGATTGATCTTGGGACATGACGTGAAGAACATGTCCAGGAAGCCCGCTTCCTGAGGCGCGCAGAAGCGCGCGGAGCGGCGTCTGCATCCGCGGATGCATCGCGCGTAGGGTCCGGCGGTTAGGGTGGTCTTCGACATGTCGGCCTCGTCTGTCTCGCGCGTCGCGCTCGTCGCCGCCGCGCTCCTGCTCGCGTGCGGCTTCTTCCCCGTCTCCGGCGACACCGACAGCGGGAGCACCAGCGGGGGGTCGAGCGCGGGGTCGAGCGGGGGACCGCCGCCGGACCTGCCGCCGCCGGGGCCAGGCGACGTGGTGGTGGCGACCTTCAACGTCCACCTCTTCTTCGACACCCAGTGCGACAGCGGGAACTGCGGCGGCTCGTCCTTCGAGCAGAAACCCAGCGAGGCGACCTTCCTCGCCCGCGCGGATGAGATCGCGGCGGCGATCGAGGGGCTCGGCGCGGACGTCGTGCTGCTGCAAGAGGTCGAGACCCAGAAGTGCCTCGACGCGCTGAGCGCCCGCCTCCCCGGGTATCCGACCGCATACCTCGGGGAGACCGGGAACCCGGGGTCGATCGACACGGCCATCGTGGCGAGGCTGCCGCTGACCGAGATCCGCAGCCACGGGTCGGCCCCGATCCCGCTCCCGGACGGCGGCGAGACCCACTTCGCGCGCGACTTCCTCGAGGCCCACTTCGAGGTCGAGGGGCGGCGCCTGATCGCGTTCGACGGCCACTTCAAGTCGAAGGCCGACGACGACCCGGCGCGGCGGCTCGCCGAGGCCGAGGCGGCGCGCAAGATCGTCGAGGCCGCGGTCGAGGCGGAGCCCGGGGCGCTCGTGGTGATGGGCGGTGACCTCAACGACGTCCCGGGCTCGCCGCCGCTGATGGCGCTCGAGGTCGGCGGGGGGCTGGCGCGCGTCGCCGCCGAGCTCGGCGCGGACGACTGGACCTACGTCTTCGACAAGGAGCTGCGCGCGCTCGATCACCTCTACGTCTCGACGGTGGCGCTCGGCGGGACCTACGTGTCCGGGACCGCGCGGGTGCTCCGCGGCGTCGAGACCTCGGGGTGGGGCGGGTCGGATCACTCGGCGCTCCGCGCGACCTTCCGCTTCAGCGAGGGCTAGGGCCATGCTGCGCCTCGGGGTCGTCTCGCTCACGCTGCTGGTTGGGTGCGGCGGCCGCGATCCCTTCGCCGCGCTGCCCCCGGTCATCTGCGAGGGGGAGATCGAGATCCCGGACCCGGCGCTGCGCGACGTCCTGCTCGCGGTGCTCGGCGATCCCGAGGGGAGCGACGAGGAGACGACGGGCGGCCCGGTGATCACCGCCGAGGCGCTGGCGCGGCTGGAGGGGCTGCAGGCCGCGGCGCAGGAGATCACGGATCTCCGCGGGCTTCGCTGCGCCCGCGGGCTCGTCACCCTCGGGCTCGCCCAGAACGCGATCACCAGCGTGGAGGAGATCGCGGGCTTGCCGGCGCTCCGCGAGGTCGAGCTCGCGGGCAACCCGATCGCGGATCTGCGCCCGCTCGGTCAGCTGCGCGGCCTTGCGGCGCTCGGCCTGGCCGGGGCCGGCGCCGAGGACCTCGGCTTCCTCGGCGGGCTCACGGCGCTGCAGCACCTCGACGTGGCGGGCGGCGCCGTGAAGGACCTCGGCCCGCTGGCGGGGCTGCTGCAGCTCCAGTCGCTGGTGATCAGCGACAACATGATCACGGACCTCGGACCCCTCGCCGGCCTGGGCGCGCTCTTCGCCCTCAAGGCGGAGGGCAACGCGATCGCGGACGCGGCCCCGCTGGCCGGTCTGACGCGCCTCGAGTACCTCGACCTCGATCGCAACGCGCTCACCTCGCTGAGGCCGCTCGCGAGCCTCACGCGGCTGCGTGACCTCGAGGTGAGCGCGAACGCCTTGACCTCCACCGAGGGCGTCGGCGACAAGCCGGACCTGGTCGAGCTCTCGCTCGAGGGCAACGCGCTGACCTCGCTGGCCGGCCTGACCAACCTGCCCGGGCTCACCACGCTCGACCTCGACGCCAACGCGCTGCGCGACGTCGACGGGCTCGCCGGGTTGGAGGCGCTGCGCACGCTGGCCCTGCGCAGCAACCAGCTCGTCAGCCTGGGCGGGCTCGCGGGGCTCGCGGACCTGCGCCGCGTCGACGCGCGCGACAACCCGGAGCTGGCCGATCTCTCGCCGCTGGCGGGGCTGCAGTACCTCGACTACATCGGCGTCGGCGGCGGGGCCGCGGACTTCGACCTCACGCCGCTGACGGGCCTGCCGCTGCTGCGGCAGATCGATCTGATCGGCAGCGGCACGGACGACTACGCGGCGCTGACGACCTTGCCCTCGCTGACGGTCCTGCGGGCGACCGGGGCGCCCCTCGACGCCGCGGCGCTGGGACAGATCGCGGCGGCGTCGGGCCTGCGGGTGCTCGACGTCTCGGGCGCGCCGATCACGGATCTCGAGCCGCTGGCGCCCTTGACGGCGCTCGAGGAGTTCCGCGCGAGCGACACCGCGGTCGCGTCGCTCGGGCCGGTGCCGAGCTGGACCGAGCTCGACGTCCTCGGGCTCGCGGGCACCGCGGTGACGAGCCTCGCGGGCCTCGAGAGCCTGCTCGGGCTCGACGAGCTCGACGTGTCCATGAGCGCGGTGGCCGACATCGGCGTGCTCCTCCTGATCCCCGCGTTTCGCACCGGCGATCAGGTGGACGCCCGCGGGGCCGCGCTCGACGAGGGCGACTGCGGCGACATCCTCGCGCTGCGCGAGCGCGGCGCCGAGGTGCTGACCGACCTGACCTGCCCCTGACCTCGGCCTCGTGGGGGGTGTCCCGGAGCTCCAGTCCGGCGACTTTCTTGGGCCGCGCGGGCGGCTGGGCCATAGTGAGGGGGTGCGGGCGGCCCTCGAGCGCTTCCTCGTCTACCTCGCGCGGGAGCGCCGACTCTCGCCGCACACGCTGCGCGCGTACCGGCGCGACATCGAGGCCTTCATCGTCGATCTCGAGGCGCGCCGGGGCCGCGCGGCCCTCGTGCGCGACCTGAACGTCCGCGAGGTGCGGGCCGATCTCGCCGCCCGCTTCGGCCTGCAGGCGGCCGCGACCGCCGCCCGCCGGCTCTCGGCGCTGCGGAGCTTCGGCGAGTTCCTGCGCCGCGCCGGCGATCTGCCCGACAACGAGGTCGACCTGGTGCGCCGCCCCCGGCTCCCGCGCAAGCTCCCGGTCGCGCTCTCGGTCGCCGACGTCGGCGCGCTGATCGACGACCCGGGGCACCGCGAGGGCGCCGCCGGTCTGCGCGACCGGGCGATCCTCGAGATCCTCTACGGCGCCGGCCTGCGGGTCGGCGAGTGCGTCGCCCTCGACCTCGATCACCTGCGCTGGGATCCAGGCGGCGTGACGATCCGCGTCGTCGGCGGCAAGGGCGGCAAGGACCGCGAGGTCCCGCTCGGCGATCAGGGGGCGCGGGCGCTGGCGGCGTACCTCGCGGCGCGCGAGGAGCTGCTCCCGCCGGCCCAGCGCGCGCCGGTTCGGGCCGGTCCCAAGGGACAGGCTGCCCGCGGCGAGCGGGCGCTCTTCTTGAACCAGCGCGGGCGGCGGATCGGCCAACGCAGCGTCCGCGCGATGGTCCACCGCCGCTGCGCCGCGACCGGGGCGCGCGCCCGCGTCGGTCCGCACGGCCTGCGCCACAGCTTCGCCACCCACCTGCTCGAGGACGGCTGCGACCTGCGCAGCATCCAGACGATGCTCGGCCACGCGAGCCTGAGCACGACCCAGCGCTACACCCACCTCGACATGGGCCGCGTCCTCGACGTCTACGAGCGGGCGCACCCGCGGGCGACGCGAGGCACGCGGGGCGCCTGAGCCGCGGGCTAGAGCGCGGCGTCGTCGAGGAGCACCTCGGCCTGGGCGCGCTCGCGGCGGTCGGCGCGGGTGCGACGGACCCGCTCGCCGCGGACGGGCATGTGGTGCGGGCGCCACGAGCCGTCGACGTAGATGTCGACGAAGGGTGCGGGGAGGCCGATGTCGCCGCGGCGGTTGTTGCGGTCGTCGCTGGTGACGTGGAAGTGGACGTGCGGGCCGCTGCTGCGGCCCGAGTTGCCGGCGCGGCCGAGCTCCTGGCCGAGCTCGACCTTGTCGCCGACCTTGACCTTCACGGTGCCCGGGATCATGTGCCACAGCGCGGAGATCTCGCCGAAGCCGTGGTCGATCTCGACGCCGTTGCCGCCCGCGCGTCCGGACACGCCGGGCGGGTTCTCGGGGACGTTGTTGATCGCGGTGATGACGGTCCCCGGCGCGGGCGCGTAGAGCGGCTGTCCGTAGCAGTAGGCGCCCTTGTTCCCCGAGCTGCCCGGCTCCCGCGAGCGCCCGCCGCGGACCACCACCATGTCGTAGGCGTAGCGCAGCTTGCGGTTGCCGTGGTGGTAGTTGGTCCCCGCGCGCTTGCCCCCGTGGGTGCC
>CAZMML010000408.1:0-4481 GCA_964567335.1 uncultured Nannocystis sp.
GTCCGCCGCCGAGGCGAAGCGGGCGATCGCCGCCGCCGCGGCCTCGCGGTCGGCGTGGAGGTCGAGGCGCGAGCCGTCCTGCCAGGCGTGGCGGGCGAGGAGCGCCAGCCGCTCGAGCGTCACCGCGTCGTCGAGCGCCGCGCCGGCGTCGGCGAAGAGGCGCTCGAAGACCCAGCGCATCGTCAGCACGGTCGGCCCGGCCTCGATCGGCGCGCCCTCGACCCACTCCTGGCGGATCTTCCCGCCGAGCTGTTCGGCTCGCTCGAGCAGGACGACCTCGGCGCCGCGCACGCTACAGTCGAGCGTGGCGGCGAGGCCCCCGGCCCCACCGCCGATCACGACCACCCGCGCGGCGCGTCTCGTCGTCACCATGACTGCACCACCGTAGCGCGATCCCTCCGTCTTTCAAGTCTTTGTCGAAGCTGGCGGCGATTTCGTTGACAATCTTTGGACACGGCCTCAAACTCGGCACCACAGTGGCCATGAAACCACGACGGCGTATCGAACGAGCCCTCAAGAGCTGCATCGACCAGGCCACCTGCCCGCCCTGTCCCTCGCGCCTGGGCCTCGCGATCCGCCACTCCGTGTTCCCGGGCGGGGCCCGCTTTCGACCGGAGCTCTGCCTCGGCGTCGCCGCCGCCTGCGGCGATGCCCACCCGACGCTCGCCGACGCGGCCGCGGCCGCCGTCGAGCTGCTCCACTGCGCCTCCCTCGTCTACGACGACCTGCCTTGCTTCGACGACGCAGCGATGCGACGCGGGCACGCCAGCGTCCACGTGCTCTTCGGCGAGGAGGTGGCGATCCTCGCCGGAAACGCGCTCATCGTCCTCGCCTTTGACACGCTCGCGCGGGCCGGCGGCGCGCACCCGCAGCTCCTGCCCGGCCTCCTCCGGGTGTTCGCCCGCGGCGTCGGCAGCCCCGTGGGGATCGTCGCCGGTCAAGCGTGGGAGTCGGAGCCAGCGACCGACCTCGGCCACTACCACCGCGCCAAGACCGGCGCGCTCTTCGAGACCGCGATCATCGCCGGCGCCATGACCGGCGGCGGCGATCCCCTGCAGTGGAGCGGCCTCGGGTACCGCCTCGGCGAGGCCTACCAGATCGCCGACGACCTCCGCGACGCCTTCGGCCGCCCCGACCTGCTCGGCAAGCCGATCGGCCAGGACAACCTCAACCGGCGCCCCTCTGCGGTCGAGCAGCTCGGGTTCGCCGGCGCCGTGCGCCAGCTCGGCGAGCTCGTCGACCAGGCCCTCGCGCGCGTCCCCGAGTGCGCCGGCCGGGCCGACCTGGTGCTCCAGATCCGCCGCTGGTCGCAGCGCCTCCTCCCCGAACCCGCGGCCGCCGCGGCATCTGGTATCAGTCCCTAGGCCATGTCCCGCACGACCCTGCGCGAAGAGAAGCAGGCGGTGCCCGACGCGTTCGACCGCGTCGCCCGCCGCTACGACCTCCTCACCGGCCTCAACCCGGGCTACCACCGCCACCTGCGCTACAGCGCCGAGCGCATGGCGCTCCCGGAGAGCGCCCACGCGCTCGACCTCTGCTGCGGCACCGGGCTCTCGACCGCCGCCCTCGCGCGCACCTACCCGCGCGCGACGATCACCGGCCTGGACGCGTCGGAGGGCATGCTCGCGCTCGCCCGCCGCAAGCCCGAGCTCGCGGCCGTCCGCTTCCTCCACGGCGACGCGATGGATCCGGCCGCGGCCGGCGCGACCGGCCCCTACGACGGGATCCTCATGGCCTACGGGATCCGCAACATGCCCGACCCGGACCTGTGCCTGCGCCGGCTCCTGCCGCTGCTGCGCCCGGGCGGCGTGATCTGCTTCCACGAGTACAGCGTCCGCGACTCGCTGCGCGCCAGCCTCGTGTGGAACGCGGTGTGCCTCGGCGTGATCATCCCCGCCGGCATGCTCACCTCGCCGGGCTCGGACATCTACCGCTACCTCCGCCGCAGCGTCAACGCCTTCGACGGCGCCGACGCGTTCCTCCGCCGCCTGGAGGACGCCGGCTTCACCGGCGTCTCCGCGGCGACCATGGACGGCTGGCAGTCGGGGATCGTCCACACCTTCCTCGCGCGGCGCCCGCTCAAGGACTGACGCCGCGGCGCGACGACCGGCGCGCGACGACCTGTCCCAAAGAACCCATGAAGAACCTGCTCGGGATCACCCGCAAGCCCGCCAACACCCCTGACCCGCGCGCCCCGCGGGCGCTCCCCCGCCGCGCGCGCGTCGTCGTCGTCGGCGGCGGGATCGCCGGCCTCTCCGCCGCCACGGTCCTCGCCGAGCGCGGCGCCGCCGTCACCGTGCTCGAGCCCGCGGGGCACCTCGGCGGGCGCGCGGGGGCGTGGACCGAGCGCCTCGCCGACGGCACCCCCTTCGAGATGGAGCGGGGCTTCCACGCCTTCTTCCGCCAGTACTACAACCTCCGCGCGTGGCTCCGCCGCGCCGACCCCGAGCTCGCCTTCCTCCGCCCGGTCGAGGACTACCCGCTCCTCGGCCCCGAGGGCCTGCGCGAGTCCTTCGCCGGCCTGCCGCGGACGCCGATCGTCAACCTCGTCGCGCTGATCCGCCGCAGCACGACCATGACCCTGCGGGACGCGCTCCGCGTCGACGACACCTGCGGCCGCGCCATCATGGCCTACGACCCGCGGGCGACCTACGCCCAGTTCGACGGCGACCACGCGCGCGCCTTCCTCGACCGCCTCGGCTTCCCGGCGCGCGCGCGGCAGATGCTCTTCGACGTGTTCGCCCACTCCTTCTTCAACCCCGAGGAGGACTTCAGCGCCGCCGAGCTGCTGATGATGTTTCACTTCTACTTCATCGGCAACCCGGAGGGGATCGTCTTCGACGTCATGGACGGCCCCTTCTCGACCCGCCTGTGGCGGCCGATCGCGGCCTACCTGCAGGCCCGCGGCGCCGAGCTCCGCCTCGGTGAGGGCCTCGCGCGGGCCTCACGGACCCCAGGCGGGGGCTACGAGGTCGCGACCTCGCGCGGCCAGGTCCTCGCCGCCGACGCGCTGATCCTGGCTCCGCACCTGCCTGGCCTCCAGGACATCCTGCGCGCCTCCCCCGAGCTCGGGCCGGCGCCCTGGCGCCGCGACGTCCTCGCCCAGCGGGTCACGGCGCCCTTCGCCGTGTGGCGCCTGTGGCTCGACCGCCGCTGCGCCCCGGGGCGCGCCCCCTTCGTCGGCACCACCGGCCTCGGCATGATCGACAACATCTCGATCTACGACCTCTTCGAGGACGAGAGCCGCGCCTGGGCCGCGCGGACCGGCGGCAGCGTGGTCGAGCTCCACGCCTACGCGCTCCCCGAGGGCGCCGCCGAGCCGGAGATCCGCGCCGACCTCCTGCGCGCGCTGCACCACCTGTACCCGGAGACGCGCGAGGCCCGGATCCTCGAGGACCGCTTCCTCCTGCGCGCCGACTGCCCCGCCTTCCCGCCCGGCAGCGCCGGCGCCCGTCCGCGCGTCGAGACCCCCGAGCCGGGCCTGCTCCTCGCCGGCGACTTCGTCCACACGCCCTTCCCCAGCGCGCTCATGGAGCGCGCCGCCGCCTCCGGCATGCTCGCCGCGAACGTCCTCCTGCGCCGCTGGGGCGCCGCCGAGGAGCCCCTCTGGTCCGTGCCGGCGCGCGGCCCCCTCGCCCCCCTGATCCACCGCAAGTTCTACAAGCAGCAGCACCCCGCGCCCTGAGCCGCGGGCGCGTCCACGGCCCGCGCCCGCGCGTCCAGCCGGTCCGCGGCCGAAGCTCGGGACCTTGACGGGCGAGCGCATCCGACTAACGTGGATGGATGGACGCGTATCGTGCCTTCCTCGTCGCCATCGTCGCCGCGCTCCCCGCGTGTACGGAGGAGGGCACCGCCTGCCTGGAAGTCCCCGCGGACCAGGCCTGCCCCGAACCCGAGGACGTCGACAAGGACGCGCTGCAGGGCGGGTGCGGCTCGAAGATCCGCAAGGTCCTCGGCCCGGGCGAGAAGGTCGACAACGTCTCCGACTGGGGGGGCACCGACGGGGCGATCCCCGGCTGCTGCTACCCGGTGAAGGAGACCAAGCCGGACTGCGTGTACGGCCGACCCCTCGTGGTCGAGGGTCAACCCGTCGTCGCCGCCGCGGTCGAGACGCCGGGCTGGGCGGAGCAGCTCGCGCTCCGCTGCGCCGAGGCGCCGCCGGCGGTCCGCGCGGCCCTGGTCGAGCGCTGGACCACCGCCGCGCTCGACGAGCACGCGTCGATCGCGGCCTTCTCGCGCGTCGCCCTCGACCTGCTGCGCCACGCGGCGCCGCCGGAGCTCGTCGAGCAGGCCCACGCGGCGGCGCTCGACGCGGGCCGGCACGCGCGCCGCGGCCTCGCGCTCGCCGCGGCGATCGCGGGGGAGCGGCGCGGCCCAGGCCCCTTCCCGAGCGGCGAGCGGGTGGAGCTCGCCCCGGAGCGGGCGGGCGTGGCGGCGGACGCGGCGCTCCACGGCTGCATCGGCGAGACCGTGGCGGCCCT
>CAZMML010000409.1:0-4476 GCA_964567335.1 uncultured Nannocystis sp.
CGGCGCCCGACCGCACGCGCGGGGCGGCGGAGATCACGGGCGCGGCGGCGGAGATCAAGGACGCGGCGGCGGAGATCAAGGACGCGGCGCAGGCGGCCCGCGGCTGGGCGGCGGGCCTGCGCCTCGGGGAGCTGAGCGAGTCGGCGCGCGGCTGGCTCCGCGCCGGCGCGGCGGCCTCGTCGGCGGGCATCGAGGCGGTGATCGAGAAGGGCGAGCAGGTCGTGCCGGTGGCGCAGGAGATCGGGCGCACGGTCAGCAAGGCGGTCGACGTCGACACGGCGATCGAGCCGATCTACCAGGAGCTCTCGGGCGGGGAGGGCGACCCGCGGCGGGCGGCGGTCGACGCGGCGATCCAGGCGATGCCGCGGGTCGAGGTGATCGACGGGCTGCAGGTCGGGTTCAAGCAGGTGTCGTCGCTCGACGCCGGGCGGCAGAGCTCGGAGTCGGCGTACCTGGTGACGTGGCGCCAGGGCGACCGGCTCGTCGGCTTCGTGTACCGCTCGCGCCGCTCGCTCGACGTGCAGGAGCTGGTCGCGGCGGCGCCGCGGCTGGTCGGGCTCGTGCGCTCGGCGCTCTGACGCGGGCTTGTCGCGCGGCCGGCGCCTTGCTACTCAGAGGGCGGTGTCCGGGCTCCAGCAGCGGCTGCTCCGCCAGATCGGGCGGGCGAACAAGCGCTTCGGCCTGATCGAGGCCGGGGACCGGGTGATGGCGGCGATCTCGGGCGGCAAGGACTCGTGGGGGATGCTCCACCTGCTCCGCGCGTACCAGAAGGTGGTGCCCTTCCGCTTCTCGGTGATCGCCGTAAGTCTCGACCAGGGGCACCCGGGCTTCCCGGTCGAGACGCTGCGCGAGTACCTGGGGCGCGAGGGCTACGAGCACCGGATCGTCCGCAAGGACACGTACTCGGTGGTCACCCGCGAGGTGCCGGCCGGCAAGGCGTACTGCTCGCTGTGCTCGCGGCTGCGGCGCGGGATCCTCTACGACGTCGCGGAGGAGCTCGGCTGCACCAAGATCGCGCTCGGGCACCACCGCGACGACCTGATCGAGACGCTGCTGCTCAACCAGCTCTTCGCCGGGCAGCTCAAGGCGATGGCGCCGCGCCTGCGCTCGGACGACGGGCGCAACACGATCGTCCGGCCCCTTATCCTGTGCGAGGAGCGCGACCTGGCGGCGTTCGCGGCCGAGCAAGGATTCCCGGTGGTGCCCTGCGACCTGTGCGGGTCGCAGGAGAACCTCCGGCGCGCGGAGGTGCGGCGGCTGCTCGTGCAGCTCGAGGCGTCGATCCCGGGGGTGCGGCGGAACCTGCTGGCGGCGGCCGGGAACATCAAACCCTCGCACCTGCTCGACGCGCGCCTCGGCGGGGCGGCGGGCGAGTCGGCGGACGAGGGCGAGGACGCGGGCGAGGGGCTGATCTCGCCGCTCCGCCTGGTCCAGGCCTGAAGGAGAGGACATGATGGCACGAACATGGCTCTTGGCGCTGATGGTGGCGGCCGGCTGCAAGGGGCCGCAGGGGCTCTGCCTGCAGTCGGGGTGCGAGTCGGCGGTGCCGGTGACGGTCGTCGACGACGCGGGCGTCGCGGGCGCGCTGGGGCCGGGGAGCTACCGCTTCGTGGCGGCGACCGACTTCGCCGAGACGGAGTGGAGCTGCGAGCTCCCCGGCGGGGACTGCGGGCACGACTACTTCACGGACTTCGAGGACGGGGAGGTGGTGGGGACGCTCTCGCTGCAGGCGCGGGCGGGCGAGCAGGGGCTCGTGATCGAGCTCCTGGAGACGCGCGGGAACGTGTGGGCGGGGCCCGAGCGCTTCACGATCACGGTCGAGCGCGACGGCGAGGTGGTCGGCGAGGAGACCTACGCGCCGAAGTACCGTCCGCCGCTGGTGAGCGACGCGTGCGCGGTGTGCCTGACGCGCGAGGGCGGGGATCTCCTGCTACACCTGCCGGGCTGAGTCAGCGCGGGCGCAGCTCCTCGAGGCGGCGCAGGGCGAGGACGCGCTCCGGCGCCTGCACCTCGGGGCAGGCGAGGTAGGCCTTGAGCAGCCAGGTCGCGTTGCCGGGGTTTCGCAGCGCGATCTGCTCGATGCCCATCAGGTAGATCCGCTCGTGGATGGGCAGCAGGGAGTCGATGGCGTTGCGCTCGTAGCCGTAGGCCATCGAGCGGAGGCTCGCGAGCTCGCGTTGCGCGGCCTCGGGGGCGCCGGCGCGGTCGTACACGAGGGCGAGGATCAGGGTCGAGATCCCGCGGTCGGCGAGGGTCCCGAGCTCGCGCGCGCGGTGTGCGAGCGCGACGGCCTCGTCCAGGTCTCCGGCGAGCAGCGCGGCCAGCGCCCCGAGGCGGTCGAGTCGCCAGGCCTCGACCTCGCCGCGATCGTCCGCGGCGCGGAGGGCCTGGCGGGCGAGGGCTGCGTCACCGGCGCCGAGCGCGGCGTAGGCGGTCATGTACCAGGTGAGCGGCGGGGGCGTGGCGCGGCGGCGCTGGGCCTCGACGCGCGCCGCGGCGAGCCACTGGAGGGCGCGTCGTCGGCTGGCCTGCTGCGTCTCGCCGAGCTTGGCGACCTCGGCCGCGAGCTCCGAGAGGGGCGGGAAGGGCGGCGCCTGCAGCGCTTCGAACATCGCCGCGGTCACCAGGACCGCGGGTGCGCCGGGACAGAGCCTGGCGCGGTCCGGCCAGGGGCTGCTGGTCCCGCGTTCTTCGCTGCGGAAGTTCTGGGACAGCAAGATCCGTTCGCCGCTGCGCTCGAGCTCGCGGCAGTGCTCCCAGGATCGGGCCTGGGATTGTGCCCACACGGTCGGGGGGGCGGGAGGTTGGGGCTGCCAGGTCGGCGCCGCGAACATGAGCCAACTGGCGAGCGCCCAGGCCACGGACGTGAGTGTAGCGTCCGGGCGGGCCCCGCCCACCACGCGACTTTTGCCAAATTTTTGGCGTTCCCCGCCCGGGGTTGCACACTCGCGCCCGTGAATCCTCGGCCCCCTCTCCGTGCCGGACACGGCAACCGCCGCCGGCGGCCGCCCGCGCAGGCTGCCGCGCGACGGCACGCCCGATGGTTGCTCGCGGCATTGAAGCGGGTGGGACCCGCGCTGCGTGGGTTTCTGGGACGGCTGCGCTTCCGTCCGCAGGCGGCTCTTGACGTGCTCGCGCGCACGGGGAGCACAGTCCACGCGCGGGGGCGGGAGTTGGCACCCGTGGCCCGGCGCGGGGCGGCCGATCTCGGCAAGATGGTCGGGCGGGGCGCTGCCGCGAGCGGCCGTGGGGCTGCGCGTCTCGGTCGGCGCTGTCTGGTCGAGCTTCGGCGCATGCGACGGCCGCTGACCCGGGCGGGGCGCGCGACCGTTGCGGCGGGCGTTCGCTTGCTCAACGCGGTGGGTCTGGCGACGCTCCTCGCAGGGAGCTGGCTGTGGCGACACCGAGGGGGTCTCGGCGCGCTCGCGCTGCGCTTGATGTGGTGGGGCGCGCTCGCGCTCCTGTGGCTGGGAGGTCGCGCCCTGCTGGCGGCGGAGGCGCCGCTGATGAGCACGGTGCTGCCGCTCTTTGTGATCGGGGTCGGTCTGTGCCTGCCGCTGTTCTTCGCGCGGGCGGTGCAGATCCGCTGGGCGGGGTTGGGGCTGGGGCTCGGGCACGCGGTCCTCGCCGCGTTCGTCTGGAGCGTCGGGTCGGGCTGAGTTCGGGGGGCGGGCTGGCGCTCGTGGCTTGCCCGCGTTACCTCTGGTGGGTGCACCCGCGCGATCGCCAGGCCTGGTTCGGCGGCATCGTCGTGGTCCTCGCGGGCCTGTCCCTCGCGGGGTGCCCTTCGCAGGAGTCCAGCGACGAGGAGGGCGGGACCAGCGAGGCGGAGGTGCCGATCCCGAGCCCCGCGTTCATCTCGCCGGCCCAGGGCGAGGTGCCGATCGAGAGCACCCGTCATATCGCGCTCGAGTTCTCGGTCGAGGGGATCACGCCGGGCAACACCCAGGTCTTGCTCGACGACCGGAGCCTCGGCGCGCTGGCGGGCGAGAGCGTGATCGGCTCGCTCGATGAAGGGCGCCTGCGTCTCTACCTGCGCGGCGCCCTGGCGCTCGGCAAGCACACGCTGCGCCTGGTGTCGAGCGGCGATCAGGGCCCGCTCTTCTCGTCCGAGTTGACGCTCGCGATCGAGGCGCCGAAAGAGGAGCCGCCGGCGTTCCGCGCGGTGCTGGTGCCGGACCCGATCACGTCGGGGGACAGCATGACGGTCGGCGGGGGGGGGATCCTGACGGTCCTCGACATGTCGCCCGCGCCGGTCGTGCGGGTGGTGCTGCCCGAGAAGGACGGCTGGGCGGGCGAGCCGGCGGCGGAGGTCCCGCTCGACGGATATGTCTTTGAGCCCATGTCCTTTCGTCCGGCCTACGCAGCGACGCGGACGGCGCAGGGGCTCCGGGTCGCGCATCGACGGGGCCTCCCGGGCGACGCGGTGGTGACGCGAGAGGTCGTGCTCATGGCGAGCCCGGAGCTCGGGGAGCC
>CAZMML010000410.1:0-4465 GCA_964567335.1 uncultured Nannocystis sp.
CGGCACCGTCGTCGAGGTCAAGAACGCCGGCACCCGCTTCGGCCAGGCCTACTACGTCGACAACGTCTCCCACGTCTTCACGCGCGACAGCAACGTCTACGAGACCCACCTGAAGCTGAGGAAGCTGGCGTCATGACCCCCTTCGATCCGCAGGAGCTCGGACCACGCTTCGTCGGCGTCGCCCCCGGCGTCGTCACCGACAACCAGGACCCGAAGAAGCTCGGCCGCGTGCGCGTCAAGCTGCCCTGGCTCGACGACCAGATCGCCACCTTCTGGGCCCGCGTCGCCGTCCCCCTCGCGGGCAAGGAGTACGGCGCCTACTTCCTCCCCGCCGTCGGCGCCGAGGTCCTCGTCGCCTTCGAGCACGGGCGGGCCGACCGGCCCTACGTCGTCGGCGCCCTCTACAACGGCGAGGACACCCCGCCGCTCCCCAACGACGAGGGCAAGGACAAGTACGTCGTCCAGACCAAGTCCGGCATCCACATCATGTTCGACGACAAGGCCGAGACCGTCACCGTGACCAAGAAGGACGGCAAGGCCTCGCTCGAGGTCGACCTCAAGGGCGGCAAGATCACCCTCAAGGCCGACGAGCTGCACCTCACCGCCGAGAAGAAGATCGCGGTCGGCACCAGCGGCGCCGATCTCGCCGTCGAGTGCAAGAACTTCACCGTCAAGTGCACCAAGCTGGACGTCAACAGCGGCGCGCTGGAGGTCGCGTGACATGAGCCAGGAATTCGTCGGCGTCGGCTTCTCCTTCCCGATCAGCCTCGACGCGGAGGGCCGGGTCGTCCTCGTCCGCGAGGAGGACACGATCCGCCGCTCGATCTGGCTGATCCTCTCCACGGCCTTCGGCGAGCGCAGCATGCGGCCCGACTTCGGCTGCGGCCTGCAGGACTACGTCTTCAGCGACGCGAGCGGCCACACCCTCGGCCGCCTCGCCAACGCCGTCGAGGCCGCGATCGTCAAGTGGGAGCCGCGCGTCGCGCTCGAGAGCCTCGAGGTCCGGCAGGACCCCGCCGACCCGACGCGGCTCATGATCGAGCTCACCGTGCAGATCCTCGCGATCAGCACCAGCCTCAACATGGTCTACCCCTTCTACCTCGAGGGAGGCGGCGATGGCTAACCACCCTCCGAACCACCCCAAGATCGACCGCCGCGGACCGACCGAGCTCATCGCCGAGGCCGAGGCCCTCACCGAGGCGCAGACGCCGTGGCGGCGCAGCCCCGGCGACCGCCTCGACGCCCTCGGCGCCCTGCTGCGCGTCTTCTCGCGGATGGCCGTCCACGCCGTCGACGCCCTCAACCGCGCCCCCGAGCAGAACTTCCTCTCCTTCCTGCGCATGGTCGGCGAGCGCCCGCGGCCGCCGCTGCCCGCCCGCACGCCGATCGCCTTCCGGCTCGCCGAGGGCTCGAGCGGCGCCACCGTCCCCGCGCGGACCCAGGTCGCCGCCGAGGACGACGACAGCGTCGTCTTCGAGACCACCGCGCCGCTCTACCTCTCTGGGATCCCGCTCACCGCGGTCTTCGCCCGCGACCCCGCCGCCGATCGCCACGCCGACCTCGCGCTCCTCCTCGACCCGCCGCCGGACGCCGCGCGCCCGCTCCTCACCGGCGACGTGCCCCTGCCGCACGCCCTGCAGGTCGGCGGCGGCGTCCGCTTCGCCTACCCGGGCCTGGCCCAGATCACCGCGCTGCTCGACTTCACCGGGCTCCCGAGCGCCGCGATCGCCCAGCTCCCGCTCACCTGGTCCGCGTGGGACGGCGCCGCGTGGCGCCCCGTCAGCGCCACCCCGCAAGCCGCCGCCGAGGGTCAGGCGATCCGCCTGAAGGTCGACCTCCGCGATCTCCCCCCCCTCCCCCTCACCGAGCTCGCCGGCGTGACCGACCGCTGGGTCCGCTGCGACCTCCGCGCCGACGCCCTCACCGCCTGGTGGAAGGCCTACATCGTCCAGGGCCAGGGCAACATGATCCCCGCGGCCGACATCCTCGCCACCCTGCCGGCCCTCCGCCGCCTCGCCCTCGCCGTCCGCGCCGAGCGGACGCCCGCCGCGCCCGCCCGCGCCGCGTTCGGCGCCGCCGACCTCGACCTGTCCAAAGACACCTATCCGCTCGGACAGTCGCCGACCTTCGCCGACGTCCTCTACCTCGACCCCTGCGACCCCACCGGCCTGCCGAAGGGCACCAAGATCAGCGTCGAGGTGGTCCGCAGCGCCGCCCCGCCCGCCGCCCCCACGGCCGGCGACGGGCTCGTCCTCGTATGGGAGGCCTACGCCGGCGACGCCTGGCGAGAGGTCGGCCGCAGCACCGGCACCCAGGCCACCAGCGCCCAGGGCGCCGCCTTCACCGACACCACCAAGGCGCTGACCAACACCGGCAAGGTCGAGTTCCTGCTCCCCGCCGCGCCGACCCCCGCCCCCGGCGAGGCCGCGGGCGCCTGGCTGAGGGCCCGGATCGCCGCCGGCGACTACGGCCTCCCCGCGCGCATCGACAGCAGCGTGAAACCGCCCGTGCTCCTCGCCTCGACCCTCGCCCCGCCGGTCCTCAGCGCCCTGCGCGTCGGCTTCGTCGTCGAGGAGCTCGACTTCCCGCCGAGCGCCTGCCTCAGCGTCGACGACTTCGTCACCCGCGACCGCCTCCCCGCGCTCGCGCAGGGGCAGGCGATCCCGCTCTTCAGCCGCAGCGCCGAGACCTCCCCCGCGCTCTACCTCGGCTTCGAGCGCTCGATCGGCCAGGCCCCGATGTCGCTCTTCTTCCAGACCTGCCCGCTCGGCCCCGCCGAGGCCGGGCGGCCCGGCGGCGACGACCCGCCGCGCGTGCAGTGGGAGTATCGCGCCCCGGACGGCTGGCGCCCGGTCGCGGTCGACGACGAGACCGACGACCTCTGCGCCCGCGGCGTCGTCCGCCTCAGCGTCCCGCCCGACCACAGCGCGAGCGCCGACTTCGGGCGCGAGCTCTACTGGGTCCGCGCGCGCCACCACCGCGGCCGCTTCCGCGCGCCCCCCGCCGCCGACCGGATCGCCCAGGACGTCGTCTGGGCCCGGCACGCCGTCACCGTCACCCGCGACGTGCTCGGCTCCGGCGCCGGCGTCGGCGCGCAGTCCTTCGCCGCCTCTCGCCCCCCGGTCCTCGCCGGCGAGCGCCTCGACGTGCGCGAGCGCGGCGGCCTCTCGCTCGCCGAGGCCCGCGACTACGCCGATCCGCTCGGCGACGCCGCCCAGATCGTCGACGACGCGCCCTTCGGCTACAGCGTCTGGGTCCGCTGGCGGCCGGTCGTCGACTTCCGCGGCTCCGGCCCCGAGGACCGCCACTACACGCTCGACCGCAACCTCGGCCGCGTCGACTTCGGCGACGGCGTCCGCGGGCGCCCGGCCCCGAGCGGCCAGAACAACATCCGCATGTCCTACGAGACAGGCGGAGGAATGGTCGGCAACCGCTCCGCGGGCACGATCAGCAAGCTCAAGTCGAGCCTCGCCTCGATCAGCGGCGCCGCCAACATCGAGCCCGCGATCGGCGGCGCGGACGCCGAGACCGACACCGAGTTCGCCACCCGCAGCCCGACCACCCTGCGCCACCGCGGGCGCGCCGTCGCCGCCGCCGACTTCGAGGACCTCGCCTTCCTCGCCTCCCCCGAGGTCGCGCGCGCCCTGGCGATCGCGCCGCGCGCCGACCCGATCGCGATCTCCGTCGACCTCTCCGACCACGGCGACCCGACCGGCGACGCGCTCGTCAAGCTGCAGCAGGTCCCCCAGTACACCGCCGAGGCCTCCCAGCGGGCAGGCCGGGTCCGCGTGATCGTCGTCGCCCGCGGCGACCAGGCGCGCCCGGCTCCCTCCGCCGGCCTCCTCGACCTCCTCACCCGCGATCTCCGCGCCCGCTGCGCGCCCGGCCTCAGCGTCGAGGTCAGCGGCCCGCGCTGGGTCGAGGTCCGGGTCACCGCGCGGCTGATCGCGGCCTCCCAGGACGCCGCGCCCGGGCTCATCGAGGCCGCGCGGCTCGCCCTCAACACCTTCCTGCACCCGCTCACCGGCGGCCTCGACGGGCGGGGCTGGCCCTTCGGCCGCGTCCCGCGGAAGAGCGACATCAACCGGATCCTCACCGCCGTCCCCGGCGTCGACCACGTCCGCGGCCTCGTCGTCGCCTGCGATCCGCCGCCGCCGGACGTCGACGACTCCCTCAGCGACGACGAGGTCGGCGACCTCGCCAGCCTGATGGTCTTCGCCGGCCCGCACGAGCTCTCGCTCGCGGGCGTGATCGGAGAGCCCCCGTGACCACCGAGACCCTGAGCTTCGACGCCCTCGTCACCGCCGCCCGCGCGCAGATCCCCGGCTACTGCCCCGAGTGGACCGACCACAACCCGTCGGACCCCGGGATCGCCATGATCGAGCTGGCGGCGACCTTCGTCGAGATGCTGCTCTTCCAGTCGGAGCAGGTCACCTCGTCGACGCGCGGCGCCTTCCTCCGCCTG
>CAZMML010000411.1:0-4463 GCA_964567335.1 uncultured Nannocystis sp.
TTGGCGGGCTCGGGCTTGGCCTGCGCGCGCGCGGCGACCTTCTTCGGTTGGGCCTTCGACCGCTTCTTGGTCGGGGGGGGCTCCTCCGCGGCGTCCTCGACGTCTTCGTCCTGGTCGTCCTCGCCCTGGGCGAGGGCTCCGGCCTCGGCGCCGTCCTCCTCCCCCTCCGCGTCGACGGGGCTCTCGCGGGCGGTGTCGGTCGGCGCCGCGGTGGCGTCGTCGTCGTCGTCGTCGTCGGCCTGTTCGACCATCTCCTCGTTCGCCGCCTCGACCGGCGCGTCGACGGCTCGCGTCGAGCCGCCGAGCAGCGCGAGCGCCAGCTCGCCGAGGTCATACTCGCCGAGCGCCTCGCTCCACCCGAGCTCTTGCGCGGCGTCGACGATCTCGCCGAGCGTCGTCGTCGGGCTCAGGTCGCGCGCGATGACCTCGAGCACCGCCTTGCGCTGCTCAGGGGCGAGGTGTCGACGGAAGCTGTCTTCAAACCCTACGGTGAGGCTACGCTGCACAGCGCGGGACTATGCGCCCGCCCCTGGCCGGGCAGCAAGCGAAAAGCGCCCGAGCTTGCGTGTTCCCACGTCAACCCGGGGGCGCGGCGGGCTCGCTGGCAGAGGGCTCCGCGGCGGGCTCCGCGGCGGGCTCCGCGGTGGTTCCGTCCGCGGGCGCCGGGGTGTTGCCCGGCTTGGGGATGTAGCCCTCGATCGGCGTCTTCCGTGCGCCGCGGATCCGGCCCTCGGTGACCTCGACGGCGATCGGCTCCGCGAGTCGGTAGCGGTACCCGCGGGTCTTGAGGGAGATCTTGAACGACTGGCCCTCGTGCATGAACTCGCGTCCGAAGCCGAGCTTGATCTGACCCTCACGCACGAAGGCGCGGTGCTGCAGGATGAACGAGAAGAGCCGCACCGCGGACATGTTGTAGAGCCGGTGACAGCCGTGCGAGAAGCGGCGCAAGATCGACATGTAGTCGACGCTCCCGTGGGTGCGGATCGAGTTGTCGAAGTCCGCCTTCCAGGTCCCGTCGGGGTTCTTGATCTCCTTGATGTGGTAGGCCGCGACGAGCCCGTACGCCGAGGTGTAGCTCGGGCCGAACTCCGCGTTGTTGACGACCGTCCGGACCTTGCCGTCCTTCCACTTGCGGCGCACGAGCTCGCGCGGCGGCGTCGTCGCCGGCGGGATCCACACCGGCGCCGCGACGATCTCCTTCCACACGCGAGGCCCGACGTCGGACTCCTTGTACTTATAGTGCTCGGCGCCGTTGTACATCTCGCTGCGCCACGAGCCGATCGTCGTCCGCCAGTGGACCAGCGGGATCTTCTGGCCCTCGTACTGGGTGTAGATGGTCAGGTGCGGGTAGCGCTCGCGCGGCTGCGGGAGGCGCTTGCCCGTCTCGTCGAAGGGGAAGTCGTACCACACGTCGCCGCGGTCGATCAGGACCTCGAAGGTCATGTCCTCGCGGTAGTAGTCGGGGCGCGGCGGCAGCTTGACCGCGACCAGCAGGCTCTCGAAGCTCCCGCCCGCGAGCTCCTGCAGCTTGCCGAGCTGCTCCCGCGCCGACTCCGGCGTCGCCAGCCCGAGCGCCGCGATCGCGGCGTCCGTCGACTCCTGGACGAGGTCGCGCAGGGCGTGCTCCTCGCCCTTGGCGTCCTTGTAGCGGAACTTCGGCTTCCACTTCGCGGCGCTGCCGTCCTCGACGACCCCCGCGGCGGAGGTCACCCGCTCCTCGAGCACCCGCAGCAGCCGGCGGTGGGAGCTCTCGTCCTGGGTCCGTGCGAGGGCCTCGAGGTTCTCCTTGGTGAAGTGCCCCCAGCCCATGATGGCGTGCTTCTTCTCGAACTGCGCCAGCGCGTGCGAGGTCGAGGCGTCGAACTCGCCGGGCGTGAACTTCCCGACCCCCTCGGCGGACACGAACATCTTCTCGCAGCGGAGCCGGCGCTGCGCGTGGTCGACGACGTCGACCTCGTCCTGCAGCGCCTTCCAGGCGGTATAGGTCGAGCCCAGCTTGGGGTGGTCCTTGGCGGCCTCGAGGTTCGCGGGGTCGAGACGCGCCTTCTTGAGGTCCTTGGCGAGCTTCTCCTTGAGGAACTTCGCCCTGCGGACGTCGCTCGTCTTCTTGTTCTCGTAGGCGATGACGCCGCCGGTCCAGCCGCGCAGCACCTCCGGGTCGAAGCCGGCCGCGTCGAGGCAGGGCTGGATCTCGCGCTCGGCGGCCTGCCACTCGTCGGCGACGACCTGGAGGGTCGGCGGGATGCCATAGAGCTCGAGGAAGTTGCGCTCGTGCGCGTCCAGGTTGTCGCCGTCGGCGTCGACCCGGTCGTTGGCGAGGTCGATGTAGCGCTTCCGGTACTCGTTGGCCTGGAAGTCCTCCGCGGCGACCGTCTTCTCGCTGAAGATGTAGGGGACCCACGAGTTCCCGAGGTCGATGACCGTGTAGCCGGCCTCCTCCGCGGCCGCGACCTCCAGCTTGCGCGGCGCGGACTTGGGATCGTCGAAGGCCCACGCGACCCCGCCCGGGATCTCTCGCTGGCTCGTCTTCGCGAAGACGACCGCTGGCGGGAGTTGGGGCGCATCCGGTCCAGGGGGCGCAGAGGCGTCCCCACCTGGCGGCGGTACCGCTTGCGGCGCGGTCGCGGCGTCCGAGGAGGGGGCGCTCGAACAAGCAGAGAGGGCGGCGAAAAGCGCGCCATGCGGGAGACCAAGCCGCGCACACAGGGACGCGGCGACCCGAGCACGTTCCACGACGTACATGAGCGCCTAGCTTAGCCGGAGGCGGGAAATCTGCCAAAAAGTCCCCGCGCGTGCGAGCGGGCGCACATCACGGCGTGGATCCTTTACAAGTCGCGGCGGAGTGTGTCACGTTGACCCTGCCGTAAGGAGACCGCGCGCCTTGAACCTGCTCAAGACTGTCTTCACCTACGCCGCGCTCTTTTGCGTCGGTGCCGCGACCTCGGCCGCGTGCTTCAAGCCCGACCTGCAGAACCCGTCGTTCCGCTGCGACCCCTCGTCCGGCGACGCCGACAAGTGCCCCGAAGGCGAGACCTGCTGCTCGGACGACCCCTCGACGGTCGGCGGCAAGAAGCCGAACTACTACATGGACAACGTCCAGAACGACGAGTACGGGGTCCCGCTCTTCTCGGACATCAACAATTCGCTCTCGACGCAGGGCATGTGCGTGGAGCTCGGGGGGTTCATGAGCCCCCTCGTCAATGGGTGCCCGGTCCCCTGCAACCCCACCTGGGACGCCGGGACGATCGGCGAGATCTGCGGTCCGACGCAGCAGTGCTGTCAGACCCAGGAGCTCGACTCGACCAAGGACTGCATCATGGTCGACGGCCGCTGGCGGGCCGCTCGCGGCGAGGACATCATCGCCAAGCGGACCGGCTGGGGCCCTGCCCACACGACCAACCAGGACCCCTTCGCCAAGGGGTGCAACGTCTTTGCCCAGGGCAACCAGGACAGCCTCGTCGACTGCATCGAGCAGCTCACGGTCGCCAACCAGCGCGGCTTTTGCTACTCCCTCGGGTGCCCCTGCGTCGAGGACGAGTGCGACAGGAAGAACCCCGACTTCGCGCCGAAGTGCCCCGGGCAGGCGCCTCCGCCGCAGGGCTGACCGCGCCCCCGCGCCTCGCCCCGTGAGACTCCTTTTAAAGGAGGGGGCCCCCGTGACGCTCGTCCCCTTGGGCCGGGCCTTTTTTCTCGCCTCCCCTTCCTGTATCTCGTCTCCCACACGTGAGCCCCATGGCGCGAGCTTCCTCTGCAGAGAGCACCAAGACCGATAAGACCCGCAAGGTCGCCAAGGTGAAGGCGAAGGCGAGCAAGGCCAGCGGGCAAGCGACGGCCACGAAGACGAAGACGAAGGCGAAGGCGAAGTCCGCGGCCAAGAAGGTCAGCGCCGCCAAGTCGACGCCGAAGGCTACCAAGGCGCCGAAGGCGCCGAAGGCCACCAAGGCGCCGAAGGCGGCCCCGCGGGCGGCCAAGGCCGCGAAGGTCGAGCCGGCCGGCGACGAGCAGGCCGCGGCGAGCGGCAAGGGCAAGCAGCTCGTCATCGTCGAGAGCCCGGCGAAGGCCAAGACGATCAACAAGTACCTCGGGCCAGGCTTTGTGGTGCAGGCCTCGGTGGGCCACATCCGCGACCTGCCGACCAAGTCCGAGAAAGGCGACAAGCAGCCGGTGCCCGGGGTCGACCTCGAGCACGGGTTCCGCCCGACCTACGTCGTGCTGACCGCCAAGAGCAAGACGGTCGCGGACCTCAAGCGCCTCGCCAAGGGGGCGTCGCAGATCTGGTTCGCGACCGACCTTGACCGCGAGGGGGAGGCGATCGCCTGGCACCTCGCGGAGCTGCTCGGGATCCGCCCGCAGGAGGCCCGCCGGGTCGTCTTCAACGCGATCACCCAGCAGGCGGTCCAGCGCGCCTTCGCCAACCCGCGCCCGATCGACCTCGACAAGGTCAACGCCCAGCAGGCGCGCCG
>CAZMML010000412.1:0-4451 GCA_964567335.1 uncultured Nannocystis sp.
TTCCTCGATCGCGTCGCCACCTCGATCCTGCTCTTCGAGCCAGACGGCCGCGTCGTCCGCCACCACGGCAACTACAGCGAGGTCACGGAGCGCCTCGCCGAGGAGCGCGCGCGCGAGGAGCCGCCGCCCCCGAGCGCGCGCGCCGGCTCGAAGGAGCCCGCGAAGCCTCGCCCCCCTCGCCGCGGCCTCACGCTCGCCGAGCGGCGCGAGCTCGAGGGCATCCTCGACCGGATCGCCGCCGAGGAGGATCAGGTCCGCGAGCTCGAGGCCCGCCTCGCCGACCCGGCGCTCTACGCCAGCGGCGGCGCCGCGGTCTCCGAGCACGTCCGCGAGCTGACCGCCGCCCGCGAGCGCGCAGCTTCCCTCACCGCCCGCTGGGAAGAGCTCGAGGCCCGCGCGGCCGAGGCGAACGCCTAGCCGGCGCCGACACCACGACCGATCGATCCGCCCACCACGCGCGGACCGAGGCCCCCTCGGATCGGCACGTCATCCTGGCGCTCGTCGGCCCCGCGCGGAGGACCTGTCCCTTCCGCCACGCCCGGGAGGATCCGGAGGCCACGCCCGACGGCGTATAATCGCGCCGTGATGCCACCCCTCGCCCCCGCCCTCGCGCTCGCCCTCGCAAGCTCCGCCCCGGACGCCGCATCACCTGGTTCTCCCGACATGCCTGGAGATACAGGCACGAGCCGAGTCGCGCCGGCGGACCCCGACGCGCCCGCCCCCTCCGGCGCCGCGGAGCCCACGCCGATCGCCCCCTGGTCCCCGGCGGCGCAGACCAACCCCCCGCCCCCTTCGGACCCCTCCGCCCACGCGCCGCCTCCCGCGCCGAACCCCGCGCCCGCGCCCCCGAGCCCCGCGCCTCCGCCCCACCCGCTTCAGGTGCGCCTCGCCGTCGACATCCCCGTGATCGCGCTCGGACTCACCGCCTACTTCGGCACCGATCTCGCCG
The DNA here is from genome assembly GCA_964567335.1 of uncultured Nannocystis sp. Lineage (GTDB taxonomy): Bacteria > Myxococcota_A > Polyangia > Nannocystales > Nannocystaceae > Nannocystis. The sequence goes on from CAZMML010000412.1 coordinate 950, forward strand.
GGCGCGACCTCCGCTGGGCCGGCTGCGCCGCGTGCGATCGCAGCGCGCTCGGGGGCCTCGACCGCCGCGTCCTCGGCAACGAGAACCTCGCCGCCGCCCACGCCTCCGACGCGCTGCTCGCCACCGCGATCGCCGCCCCCTTCGTCGCAGATCTCGCCGACGCCCTGACCAGCAGCCGGCGCGGCGCCGGCGGCCTCCGCCACGGCGCGCGCGGTTGGGCCAAGGACGTCGTGGTCCTCGCCGAGGTCCTCTCGACCACGCTCGGGCTCACCAACCTCGTCAAGTTCGCCGTCCGCCGCCCGCGCCCCTACAGCTACGAGGCGACCAGCCCCCTGGGCGACGTCCACGACAACGAGGCCCGCCTCTCCTTCCTATCGGGCCACGCCTCCGTGAGCATGGCCATGGCGACCGCCTACGCGACGATCTTCACCTTCCGCCACCCCCGGGCGCGCGCCGCCGTGCCGGTCTGGACCCTCGCCCTCGGCCTCGGCGCGGTCACCTCCGTCCTCCGCGTCGAGGCCGGCAAGCACTTCTGGACCGACGTCATCGCCGGCTCGATCGCCGGCGCGTCCCTCGGGGTGCTCGTCCCCTTCCTCCACCGCGCCCGCCCCGGTGCCCCGACTCCCGCCCTCCAGCCGACCCGCGGCGGCGCCGCCCTCACCCTTTCGGGCGCCTTCTGATCCACCTATCCTGGCCCGGTGAAGCGCCTCGCCCTCGCCGCGTCCCTCCTCGCCCTCGCCCTCGGCCCCTCGCTCGCCCTCGCGGGCCCGATCACCTTCGTCGAGCAGCGCAAGAACTTCATGGTCTTCGACGACGACGGCACCGTCGAGAACGCCAACTGGTTCTCGCGGACCGGCTTCTACGCCGGCTACTACCCGCTCGAGGAGGGCTTCCTCGCCGTCCACCCGGACGACAGCGAGTTCATCATCGTCTACTCGACCTTCGACCTCGTCGAGGGGGTCGGCGCCTTCTACCAGTCGCTCGCCAACGACGTCGCCGGCATCGGCTACAAGCACGCCGCGGACCTCGACCCCGTGATCCCGGACGAGTTCTTCGACGACACCCCCGACAGCCAGATGATCGGCATGCTCCACATGAACAACTGGCGCAACTTCATCCTCAAGGGGACGACCGAGCTCAACGACCCCTGGATCTCGCTCGTGTTCGGGCAGGAGCTCGGACACGCCTGGCTCGCCTTCCCCCACATCGACCAGGGCGAGGGCGACAGCGACCTCCTGCTCGGGCGCGCCGAGGCGCACTGGAGCTTCTACATGCACACCAACGGGTCGCCCGTCGAGGGCCACCGCTGGACCGACAACGGCGACGGCACCTTCACCGCGGCCCAGCTCTCGAGCTTCGAATTCAGCGACCTCGACCTCTACCTGATGGGCCTGATGGACCCGAAGGAGGTCGCGCCCTGGTTCGTGATCGAGGACCCGCACGACTGCGTCGACTCGGCGCTCCCCGACATGGAGTGCCCCCCTGACTCCGCTTTCTCCTTCAAGGCGGACAGCTTCACCGTCAGCGGCACGCGCCACGACGTCACCATCGACGACGTGATCGCCGCCGAGGGCCCGCGCGTCCCCGCCTACCCGGACGCCCCGAACACCTGGAACCTCTCCTTCCTGCTGATCAAGCGCCCCGGCGAGGTCCTCTGCGAGGAGGAATACGCGCTGATCGACGCCGTCGTCGAGCGCTCGCTCGAGATGTGGGTCGGCCAGACACGCGGCCGCGCTGACCTCATCAACCGCACCGCCAGCGCCGGCCCGATCCGCCCCGCCGAGTCCTGCGACCCCGGCACCAGCAGCAGCGGGGGCGAGGGATCGAGCGGCTCCTCCGCCGCGGACACGGACGCCCCGACCACCGGCGCAGACCCAACCACCGGCGCGACCCAGGCCTCCAGCAGCTCCGGCCCCGACTCCGCCGGTGGCACCCAGGGCGGCGAGACCCCCCCCGGCTGCGCCTGCAAATACACGACCAGCGGCGCGAGCGACCTGGTCGCCCTCACGCCGCTGGCCCTCCTCGCTCGCCGGCGCCGTCGCGCCCGCTAACCCCCTACACCGGCATCAACACCGGCACCGGGTTCATCTGCAGCGCGGCCGCCACCGGCCACGAGCCCACGCGCGCCGCCCGGCGCGCCGCGAAGTGGGCCAGGGTCCGCCCGAGCTCGTCCGCGCTCGGGCGCATCATCGTCGCTACGTACGCGTAGCCGATGTCCTCGTAGTCGTCCTCCGGCTCCGAGTGGCAGATGAACCCCCGTCGATCGAGCCACAGCGTCCGGTGCCCGTGGTAGTGCGAGAGCTCGTCGACGAGGCGCGCGACTTGAGGTTCGAGCGAGACCATGACCTCCCTTCGCACGCCTCGATCGGCGTCGCAAAATTTCGGCGAGATCGGCTCAGATGATCCCGCGCACCGCGGCCGCCATGATCCGCGCCGCCTCGAGCACCCGCGGCCCCGGCCGTCCGGCGAAGCGCTCGTCGAGCGGGAGCACCCGCCCGGCCCGCGCCGCCGCGAGCGCCTCCAGGCCCGGCCGCCGGATCAAGTTGCTCGGGTCGAGCTTGTCGCGTCGGACCCCGCACCAGGACACGAAGCAGAGCTCTGGGTCGGCGGCCACCAGCTCGGCTGGCGTGATCTCGACGCTCGCGCCCGGCCTGTCCGCGAAGACATTGACCCCACCGGCCAGCTCGATGAGGCCGTTGCTGAAGCACGCCGCCCCGGGCGTGAACATCGGCCGCGGCCACCACTCGAGGTAGATCCGGACCCTCCGCGCGGGTCGCCACGCCCGCATCAACGCGAGCTCGGCGCGGAACGCCGCCGCGACCTCGGCGCCCCGAGCCGCCACCCCGAGGTCCTCCCCGACGCGCTCGACCTCCGCTGCGACCTCATCCAGCGTCCGCGGCGCCAGCACCCGCTGCGGCACGCCCCGCGCGCGGAGCCCCGTCACCACCCGCTCCATCCCTGGCACCGTCAGCGAGCTGAGGACCAGGTCTGGCCCGAGCGCCGCGATCCGGTCGAGGTCGGGGCCCAGATCGGGACCGAGCCGCTCGCACCGCGCGACCTCCGGCGGGTCGTCCGACGAGTCCTCGCATGCGATCACCCGTCCGAAGCAGCCAAGGCTGTCGACCAGCTCTGCGTTGGAGGGCGCGAGCGTCACCAGCCGCTCTGCCCGCCCGTCGGGATCGCCGAGCGACGCGATCGTGAAGCTCTCCGCGTGGTAGAGGACCCCAGACTCGTCGACCACCCGCAGTTCCCGTCCGCCTCGCGCCGCGACCCAGGTCTTCGCCGCATATAGAAGATCGGGATCCGCGGCCACGAGGTGGCGCGCGATCTGTTGCGCTTCCCTCCCGAACACCGCCTCCCCCGCTGCCACGCCCTCCGACCCTCCATACAGGTCGAATCCCTGGGCGCCAGCGGACCAGCCTGTCGGCGCCTCGGCGCGCCGGATCGCCCGCCATTTCCGCGTCTCCCACGCATGCTCGGGTTTGCGCACCTGCAGAGGGTA
>CAZMML010000413.1:0-4445 GCA_964567335.1 uncultured Nannocystis sp.
AGGACGGCCGCGTCGCGGACGCAGGCGAGGTGGGTCCACACGCCCTGTGCCGGGAGGTAGGCGGAGTCGAGCGACTGGCCGCCGCTCTTGCACTGCACGCCGGAGGTGCCGTGGAGGAAGATCCCGTAGTCGCCCGCGCGATCGATGAGCCCCCAGCGCAGCGCCGCGTCCGGGAGAGAGGCGGGGCGGATCCACACCATCTGAGTCCACGTGGCCTCGGACGCGAACGCGGCGTTCTCGGTGGCCCTGATCACGCTCGCGAGGGAGGTCTGCGCGGCGCCGCCGGTCAGCCGCGAGGCCTGGGCGACGTCGGTCATCGTCCCGTGGAGACCCATGCCCGAGCCGTCGACGAGTACGCCCTCGGGCCAGGGGGCGTCGAAGTCGTAGCAGGCGACGAGGTCCGGCGTGGGCCGGCAGCGGGCGATCGGGGCGGCGCCGGTGCTCGCGCCGCTGGTGCTCGCCTCGGAGGTCGCGCCCGAGGGATCGGTGGTGGTGGTGGTCGGGTCGGTGGAGCTGCCCGGGTCGGTGGAGGTGGAGCCCGGCGGGGCGCTGGTGCTGCTGGGCCCGGCGCTGGTCCCGGCGGCGGCGCTCGTGGAGGAGCTCGTACCTGTCCCGAGGGTCAAGCCGTAGCTGTCGTGGAAGCAGGCGCCGGTCGCCGCCGCGCACGCGCACAGGAATATCGACGTCGGGCGGACGCGCGCGCGCATGGTCTTATCAAGGTACGCAGGAGTCGCGGTCAGGACAACCGCGCGGAGGATCGGGGGTCGGCGCGGCCTTGCGCGGAGGACCCTCAGGGGCCGCGCGGCTCGCGTTGGCGCTCGCCGAGCGGCGCGCAGGCCGGGCGCTCGTCCGGGGTGGTGGAGAGGATCGCGGTGGCGGTCTGGGCTCGCTCGAGCCAGCGCGTGAGCGCGGCCTCGCCGAAGGGGAGGTGGTCGTCCCAGATGAAGACCCCGTCCGCGGTGAAGGCGACGGCGTGGCTCGAGGGGGTGTAGAAGAGTTCGTAGGCGTTGCCGCTGACGGCGCCGAGGCCCCGGCTCTCCTCGCCCTCCAGGTCCCACAGGCGGATGCTGTAGTCCTCGGCCTGTGAGAGCAGCATGCCGCTCGGCGCGGAGGAGAGGAGGCTCGGCGGTGAGCCGGAGCCCTGGAGGCTGCCGACCCTCCGCAGCGCCACGAAGTCCCAGATCTCGAGCTTGCTGAGCTCGCTGACGACGAGGACCCGGGTCGTGCCCGGGATCACGGTGAGGCGCATCATGCTCGAGATGTTGGAGAGCTGGACCTGGCGCTTCTCGCCGGTCTGCCGGTCGAGGACGTGGAGGAGGTGGCTCTGCCCGCCGGCGAGCACGTAGCGGCGGTCGTCCGAGACGGCGATCGCGCCGAGGCGGAGGAAGTCCTGGATCAGCGGGGTCTCCGCGCCGGTGTCGAGGTCGTGGGCGACGACGGAGGTCCCGTCGGAGGCGATCGCAAGGGTGTGATCGTCGAGCCAGGCGGTGTTGAAGCGCTCGCCGTTGGCGAGGTTGCGGCGGGTGCCGGCGCGGAGGTCCCACACGTACGAGGACGGCGAGGCGGCGCGCACGGACGCGGCGACGTAGCGGAAGTCGGGCGAGGGCAGCAGACGCACGGCGCCCTGAGGCAGCGGCGGGAGGGTCTCCAGGCGGGCGCCGTCGGTGCCGTGGATGTGCGCCTCGCCGTCGACGTACTGGAGGAGCAGGCGCTCGTCGCTGAGCGAGGCGAGGCTAGCGATCGGGACGTCACGGGCGCGGAAGGAGCGACGCGGCGCGTCGAGCTCGCCGTCGGCGAGCGCCCAGGAGCGGACCAGGCCGTCGGTCTCGGCGGTGTAGATCGTGCGCTGCTCGGCGTCGATCGCGGCGGCGCGGAGCTTGCCGCCGAGCCGGTGCTCGCGTCGTCCGAGCGACCAGACGCGGGCGCCGCCGTCGTAGCTGGCGCCGGCGAGGAGGCGCCCGTCGGGCGAGACGGCGAGGAAGGAGGTGCGCTCGGTGAAGTCCGAGAGCTCGCGCCGGTGACCATCCTCGAGCCGGATCGCGTGGACGAGGCGGTCCGCGCCGGCGGCGTAGAGCTCGCCGCCGTTGGGCGAGAATTCGAGGCGGCGCATGAGCCCGCCGCTGTGCGGGAAGGCGGCGGAGGGGCCGGCCTCGGACCAGACCACGATCTCGTGGTCCGAGCCGGCGAGGGCGAGCGTGCGGCCGTCGGGGGCGACCGAGAGGCTCCGCAGCCCCATGGGTATGAGCCCGAGGACGCTCACCTCGTCGGTGGACCAGGACCAGCGCTCGACGTTCGTGAAGGTGGCGAAGATGACCTCGTCGCGCTGGGGGACCAGCTCGTAGCGGGAGTTCATCCCCCCGGGGACGTCGAGGTGGTAGGAGAGGCCCCCGGCGAGGTCGAAGACGGTGAGCCCGCGCTCGTCGAGATCGACGCAGACGAGCCGGTCGCCGTCGTGGTCGAAGCTGCCGGCGCGGCAGCGGGCGAGCTCCACGGTCTCGCCGGAGGCGACGTCCCAGCGGAGCAGGCGGTCGTCGTCGCCGCCGGAGATCAGGGAGCCGTCGCCGGCGAACATGAGCGCCCGGGCGCCGCGGGTGTGCTCGCGGAGGACGCGGCGCTCGGCGCCGGTCGCCAGGTCCCACACGCGGACGGTGGCGTCGCGGCTCGAGGTCGCGAGGGTGCGGCCGTCGGGCGAGTAGGCGGCGCGCCAGACCTCGTCGGTGTGACCGACGAGGGTGCGCGCGGTGCGGGCGCCCAGGTCCCACACGCGGGCCGTGCAGTCGTCGGAGGTGGTGACGATCTCGCGGCTGTCGGCGGAGAAGGTCAGGCGGCTGATGCCGGCGAGGTGACCGCGGAGCTCGACGCCGCGGTCACGGGCGTCGGCGTCGGCGGCGATCATGCGGGTGCGGCGCCAAGCGCGGGTGTCGTGCAGGCCGGCGAGGAGCTCGAGGGCGCGGGTCGGTTGGGTGGGCGCGGCGACGCGGGCGTGCTCGTAGGCGAGGGCGTCGGCGTGGCGCTCGGCCTCGGCGAGGGCGGCCTCGGCGATGTCGCGGGCGTCGACGATCTGGCGGACGCTGACGACGCCGACGACCGCGACGAGGGCGAGGGCGGCGGCGGCGCCGGCGAGGGGGGCGCGGTAGCGCCGGATCAGGCGGCGCAGCCGCTCGGCGGCCCCGTAGTGGTGCGAGGCGACGAGCTGCCCGGCCTGGAAGCGGCGCAGGTCGTCGGCGAGCTCGCGGGCGCTGGGGTAGCGGTCCTCGGGCCGCTGCGACATGGCCTTGCGGATGATCGTCGCCAGCTCGCGGGGGATCCCGGGCTGGACCTCCTCGATCCGGCGCGGGCCCTCGCCCGTGACCTGCAGGAGGATCTCCGCCGCGCTCGCGCCGCTGAAGGGCGGCGCGCCGGCGATCAGGTGGTAGAGGATCGCGCCGAGCGAGTAGACGTCGGCGCGCTCATCGACGGGCTCGCCGCTGGCCTGCTCGGGCGGCATGTAGACGGGGGTGCCCATCACGGTGCCGACGACGGTGAGGCCGCGCGAGTCGGTGGAGAGCGCCTGCGGGTGGGCCTCGTCGAGGTCGGGGGCGTCGGTCTCGGGGGCGCTCAGGTCCTTGGCGAGGCCCCAGTCGATGACGACGGTCTCGCCGAAGTCGCCGAGGAGGACGTTCTCGGGCTTGAGGTCGCGGTGGATGATCCGCTGGCTGTGGGCGTAGGCGACGGCGTCGGCGAGCGCGACGGCGCGGGGGAGCAGCGCGAGCCGCTCGTGGAAGGAGGTCGCGGCCTCGATCCGCTCGGCGAGCGAGCGGCCGGCGACGAGCTTCATGGCGTAGAAGGGCTCGCCGGAGGGCCAGCGGCCGGCCTGGTAGCTCGGGACGATGCCGGGGTGCTGGAGGCGCGCGGTCAGCAGGGCCTCGCGGACGAAGCGCTGCTCGGCGCGGCGGCTCGGGGAGAGCAGCTCCTTGAGCGCGACCGGGCGGTGGAGGTTGCGGTCGCGGGCGCGGAGGATCCGGCCGATGCCGCCGCGGGCGAAGGGCTCGAGGGCGGCGTACTCGTCGCGGGGGATCACGCGCAGGCCGTGGACGGGGTCGACGGCGCGGAGGTCGCGGGCGTGGACGGTCGCGACGTCGCCGATGTTGGCGGCGGGGACGGGCGAGTCGAGCGTGGGGGTCGCGCTCGGCGGGTCAGGCGGCGGGGTCGCGCCCGGCGGGTCGGGCTGCGGGGTCGCGCCTGGGCCGCGCCGGGAGATCAGGGTCCCGTGGGCGCCGACGTCCGGGTCGGCGCTCGCGGGCTTCATCTGCTCGAGCGACATGCGCGGGTCCTCAATCCAGGGTACCCGAAGGGCCCGCGCGCAGGCGCGCGCGGCGCGGCGCGGCGCGGTCAGTCCTCGCCGATGATCTTGACCTCGAGCTCGAGCGCGACGCCGAGGCGCTCCTGGACGCGGGCGCGGACGA
>CAZMML010000414.1:0-4439 GCA_964567335.1 uncultured Nannocystis sp.
GTCGCCCGCCCGCCGCACCGTGATCCGCACCCCCATGCGGCGCACCACGGGGGGCCCGAACTGAAGCGTGACCGGCTGCCGCTGCTCCGAGCCAGCCACCGTCGTTTCGGCGCTGGCCGGCTCAGCGGCGCCAGGGACCACCGGGGAGGAGGCGACGGACAGCGCCGTCACCCACGCGAGCGCAGAGGACATCACGAGCGGGGCACTATCCTGGCACAAAGGGCGCGCCCCGGGAACGCAGCGCCCTCGCGCGCCTGCGGCCGCGCACGGGCGGAAGCGTCCGCGCGCGGCCGGTCCCCGCGCGCGATCAATCCGGCATGCAGGTGTCGACGGCGCAGGTGACGTCGCAGGTGTCGGCCGGGCAATCGACGTTGGTCGAGACCTTGACGGTGCGGCCGTGCCCCGGCGGCGTCAGCACGAATTGCGCGCCCATGCCGTTGAGCTTGCCCTGAGCGTCGAGCGGCTCGACCAGGATCAGATCGAGCTGATCCCCCTTGATGTCGCGGCCCTCATCGAGCACCAGGTGGTAGCCCATGGGATCGCCCATCTCGTCGCACGTGAAGGTGTACGAGAGGAGCTGATTCGCGCCGTTGTTCTCGAAGAGCGAGACCCGGAACTCCTTCGTGGGGATCGAGCTGCACTGGACGAAGCCGCCGCCGATGCTCCAGCGCACGTAGACCGACGCGGGCGTGGTGCTCATGAGCACCGGGTCCGCGGTGTTCTCCGCGCCCGAGGTGACCTCGGCGGTGTCGACGGGATCCTTGCCGCCGTTGTCGACGATCCCGATCATCTGATCGTCGACGCCGAAGGCGCGCACCTCATAGCGGCCCGCGTCGACGCTGGAGAAGGTGACCTGCTTGTCGTCGCAGGGGACGGTCTCCTCCTCCGCCATCGTCGGCTCGGCCCCCTCCGAGGGCATCGTCCAGAGCTGCATGGTGACGTCGAGGACACCGACCGCCGAGCACGCGACGTTGGCGCCGATCTGGAAGGGCACGATCAGCGAGCCGGTCGGCTGATCGCCGCCGCAGGAGGAGGCGAGGGAGGTGAGACAGAAGAGAGTGGCAAGAGAAGTGATGCGCATGGTGACGGGATCCCCCATGGGAGCGGTGGGCCGCAGGGACGCTGCGACCGCGGCTTGTGTTCACGCCCTCTACCGCGTGCGCCCTTCATCGTACAGATCTGCGCACGCGCGCCAATTTCTCGCCGTCCCGCGCTCGCGGGGACGCCCGCGGCCCGCGGGCCTCGTGCGCCCTCTCGCACGCGAACTTCGCGGCAGAGGGCGGTAAAATCGCGGCCGCAGCCGACCCCTGCCGCCGCCTCACTCGCGGATAAAGCGGTGCGCGCCGTCGCGGACGTCGCGGTCGCTGAGCACGTGGAAGACCCGCAGGCGCCGCAGCGCCACCGGGGAGAGCTGGCCGAGCGGCACATAGACGATCTTCTTGTCCATCCGCTGCGCCGTCCGCCGCAGCGCCGGACGGGGCGCCGCGGCCGCGACGTACACCACCATGCGCTCCGCGGTGTAGTCGAGCGCCGCGAGGAGCAGCAGCTCGGCCTTCGTCTTCGCCTCGTGGAAGGCCGGGTCCTCCCACACCCCGAACATCTGCCCGGGCGGGCGGTTGAGCAGGAAGCCTCCGTAGAGCGCGCGACCGATCCCTGGCCCGACGAGCTGCGCGAAGGGGTCGGTCGCGTAGAGCGCCATGTCCCCCTCCTCCTCGTGCTCGCCCTGCCAGGTCATGTGCCACGAGAAGCGCGGCTCGCCCACGTCGAGCGGCTCGTCGTCGAAGATCACCACCACGGCCCCGGGCTTGCCGCGGACCGCCTGCTCGATCTTCACGTAGATCTTGCCCTCGTGCCAGTTGCGGACCGTCTCTCGCACGTCGACGCCGTCGTGCAGGCTGGTCGAGAAGGGCGCCACCTGCGTGTGCGCGGCCTTCAGGGAGCGCTCCGTCCGCTTGCGCAGGAAGGACCCGTAGTGCTCGAGCGCGAGGTCCTCCGGCGGGTACGAGCAGATCGCGTCGCCCGCGAAGCGCTCCGCCCACTCGCCCGGGCGGCGCTCCTTCGCCCGCGGGCGGACGATCCGGAGCAGGCGGCGGCGCTGCAGCACGCGCGGGTGGAAGCGGATCGTCCGCACCCGGTCGTGCAGGTCGCGGAGCGAGAGGTCCAGCACCGGCAGCTCCGGCCGCGCCGCCTGCCAGGGGTACGCGGTTGCGACCTCCCACACCTCCTGCGCGTAGGTGTCGTCGGCGAAGCCGCGCGCGGCGACCACGAGCTGATAGAGGTCAGGCGCCAGCGCCGCCTCCTCGAGCGCGTAGGCGCAGCCGTAGCGGAGCAGGCGGAGGATCGTCCCCGGACGCAGGTCCTCGCCGGTGCGCTCGCGGTAGCGGGCGCGGGCCTGCTGGCAGATCCCGACCAGCAGCGCCATCCGCCCGGTCGCCCGCGGGCGGTCGTCCTCCGGATCCGCCGGCGCCGGGCTGCGGAAGGGGTCCGCGGGCGGGGCCATGCGCGCGCGGGTGAAGAGGTCGAGCACCGCCCCGCCGCCCGCCGGCGCCTGCGCCGTCGGCGGCGCCGTCCCGCGGCTGCGCTCGTAGGCCGCGCTGAGGTAGGCGGGCTCGCCGAGCACCTCGGCGCTGGACTGCTCCGACAGGTGCCAGAGGACATGTCCCTCACGCCGGATCCGCCGCAGCGGCGTCGGCGGCGGCGCGTCGCCCGCCAGCAGCTCCGCCAGGCGCGACACCAGCCCGCGCGCGTGGTGCAGCCCGCACACGACCAGCACGGCCGCCTCGTGGAGCGTCTGCCGGCGGGCGAGCGACGCGACCGCCTGCGCCATCGCGTCCTCGCGGACGTCGTCCTCCGGCGCGCGCGGGCAGGCGCCGGCCGCGGCGAGCGCCGCGTGGAGGTAGGCCCGCGCCCCGACCGCCTCGGCCGCGACCGGATCGGGCAGGCGGTCGCGGTGCTCGGGGTACGCGGCGAGCTCGCGGTCGACGAGGTGGACCGGGATGCCGAGCTCGCCGCCGCGGCGGACCGCCTCGATCAGCGCGTCCGCGGGCTCCACCACCAGGTACTGCGGCCGCCCGTGCGCCGCCCCGCTCGCCACCTCGATCCCGCCCACCCCCGGCAGCGGGGCGGTCGCCCGCCGGACCAGCTCCGCGATCGTCTCGGGCAGCTCGACCGCGATCGCCGCCGGCGTCAGGCGCTCGATCGCCCGCCGGACCATCTGCGCCGACTCGATCCGGCCGTGCAGCACCGGCAGCACGACCGCCCCCGGCAGCACCAGCCCGAGCTCCGCCAGCTCGTCGCGCGAGAGGGCGAGCGGGTCGGGCCAGGCCGAGCGGTAGGTGGCGGCGTCCAAGGACATGTCCCTCTGGTCACTTCGGTTCGATCGGCACCTCGCCCGGGAGGTACTCGAGCGCGTCCTCGCCGAGGATCATCAGGGTCGCCTGACGCACGTGCTTCTTCACCTCGAGCCCGCCGCGATCGCTCGCCCCGAGCTTGAGCGCGTAGCGGGCGATGTTGATCCCGTCGCGCACGGTGTAGGGCTGGTCGTCCTCGTGCGCGCGCTCGAGGAACACCGCCAGGTAGTGCAGGATCCGCGGGCTGGCGAAGGGGAGGTTCGCCTGCAAGATCGCCGTCTCCTCGTCGCGCTCCGGGAAGTCGATCACGATCTGCGGCTGCAGGCGGCTGTGGATGTACTCCGGGATGTCGAAGGTCGACGCGTCGTCGTTCATCGTCGCGCACAGGCGGAAGTTGCGGTGGGCGTGGATCTTGATCCCCGCCACGATCGACTCGACGTAGCGCCGCCGGTCGAGCAGCGGCGCGAGCGACGCCCAGCTCCGCTCGCTCATGCGGTTCCCCTCGTCGAGCACGCACACCCCGCCCTTGATCATCGCGCTGACCAGCGCGCTCGCCGTGTAGCGCAGCTTCTGCCCCTCCGCGATCACAGGCGTGACCAGCAGGTCCTCTGGGCGGGTGTCCATCGTCGCCTGGAGCACGTACACCGGCACGTCGAGCGCGCGCGCGGCCGCGGCCGCCAGGGTGGTCTTGCCAACGCCCGGCTTACCGACTAAACGGGGGGACAGCGCGTGATCTTGTTCGTCCAGCACGGTCCACGCGGCCAGCAGTTGCCGCTTCAGCTCGGGGCGCCCGACCCACTGCCAGTGCAGCTCGTCGGGCGGGGTCAGGCGCAGCTCGACGCCTTGGATGACGACGCTCTCCATGGTGCGTGCCTGTATATCAGGCGTTTCGCGGCATCGGACCCCCGCGCCGCCCCGCCGCGTGAGGTGGCGGTGAATCTCGCGCCGGCCCCGCAGTCTAAGGGCTCCGCGCGGGCCCCTGGGCCTGCGACGGCCCCGCCAGCCCCTCCCCGGAGCGTCCATGCGACCGACTGACTCCCCCCGCCGCCGCCGCCGCGCCCGGGGCGCCCGCGGCGGCGCCGGGTGTCG
>CAZMML010000415.1:0-4432 GCA_964567335.1 uncultured Nannocystis sp.
ACACGACGGACCCGAGCGGGAGCCCGACGAGCGCCACGGGGTCGAGCTCCGCGGGCAGCACCTCGACGACCGGCGGCGACGACAGCACGCTCTGCTCGTCGCAGCAGGAGGGGCGCTACTTCCCGGCGGACGCGATCTGGTACCAGGACATCTCGAACGCGCCGGTGGCCCCGGACTCGGCCGCGATCACGCAGTGGATGGTCGGCGCGGGCCCGCCGAACGGTTGGGGCACGGGGACGATGCGGATCGACTTCAGCATCACGGCGGTCGACGCGCCGGCGGGCACGGCCAAGCGCGCGTACACGCTCGACCCGGACTACTACTACTCGCCGGACTGCGACGTGGCCCCGATCCCGCTGCCGCCCGGCGGCGTGGTCGAGGACTACCCGCAGGACCCTCCGCCGGCGGACAGCTTCACCGGCTACGACTGCAGCGGCTTCGCCGACGGCGCCGACTGCCACATGATCGTGGTGTCGCGCAGCGAGCAGCGTATCTACGAGATCTACCACGCGACGCTCGACGCGAGCGACAACTTCACGGCCGGCTGCCTGGCGCTGTGGGACACCTCGAAGACCTACGACCTCGACGGCCGCGGACAGCAGTGCACGAGCGCCGACGCGGCGGGCTTCCCGATCTCGGCGCTGCTCTTCTCGGCGGAGGAGGTGAAGGCGGGCGAGATCAACCACGCGATCCGCTTCATCCTCCCCAACAGCATGATCCGGACCAAGAAGTACGTCGCCCCGGCGACGCACGGGACGAACACGACCGGGCCGATGACGTCGATCCCCTACGGCGGCCACATGCGCCTGCGCGCCGACTTCCCGCTCGACACGCTCAGCCCAGGGGCGCAGGTGATCGCCAAGGCGATGCAGAAGTACGGCATGTACATGGCCGACGGCGGCAACATCGCCCTGACCGCGCAGAGCGACGTGCTCGGCTGCGCGACCTGGGCCGAGGTCGGGGTCGACTCGTTCTCGCTCGAGAGCCTCAAGGCGACCGACTTCGAGGTCATCGACCACGGGCCGACGATCGACGTCACCTACGACTGCCAGCGGACGCCGATCATGGAGTAGCGGCGCTCAGCGGACGCCGGCGATCAGCGGGCCGAACTCGCCGGCGGGGGTGAACTTGTGCAGGTGGACGGCGGGCTCGGGGAGCCGCTGGCCCGCGCGGAGCGCGTCCGCGTGGTCGCTCAGGCGCGTCGTCGAGGGGAAGACGAGCACGCTCGGGAGGGTCTCGCTGGCGAAGGCGCGCTGGATCGTCGCCGTCTCCGGGGTGTCCTGGGTGACGTCGACCTTGATCAGCTCGAAGCGTCGCTCGAGCTCGGGCTCGATCGCGGGGTCGTGGAAGGTGAGCTTCTCCATCTCGAGGCAGGGCGGGCACCAGGCCGCGCCGAAGTCGATGACGACCGGGACCTGGCGATCGCTCGCGCCCTGGAGCGCCTGCTCGAGGTCCGCGACGGTGGTGACGGTCCGCCAGGCGCCGCTCGGGACGTAGAGGATGTTGTTGATGGCGACCTGCAGGCCGGCGACGGTGATCGCGATGCCGACGGTCTTGCGCACCTTGTCCTTGAGCTCGCCGTAGTAGCTGAGGTGGACCGCACCGAGGACGAGGCCGAGGGTGGTGACGCCGAGGCCGGCGTAGAGGCCCCAGGTGGGGTCGGTGAGGAGCTGCCGCAGGGTGGGGCTCAGCGGGGCGAGGAACCACAGGGCCATGACGATGAGGCCGATGCCGAAGAGGCTCTTGACGTGCTCCATCCACTGGCCCGGGCGCATCAAGCTGGCGCCGAGGGCGACCGCGAAGAAGAGCGTGCCCATGCCGAGGGCGTAGGTGAAGAGGAGCGAGGCGCCGAAGGTGACGCCCTCGCCGGCGGCCGAGGCCTTGGCGATGAAGGCGCGGAGCGAGAGCAGCCCGGGGCCGGTGCACGGGGCGGAGATGAAGCCGCTGACGAGGCCCATCAGGAAGGCGCCGACCGGGCCGGCGCCGCCGACGGTGTTCAGGCGCGTCTGCACCGACGCGGGGAGCTGGATGTCGAAGGCGCCGAACATGCTCGCCGCGAGCGCGAGCAGGATCCCGACGAGCGGGAGGACGACCCATGGGTCGCCGAGCCACGCGCCGAACTTGCCGCCGCTCATGGCGATCAGGACGCCGAGGGTCGTGTAGAGCGTCGCCATGCCGAGGACGTAGGCGGCGGCGAGGAAGAGCGCGCGGCCGCGGGACACCCCCTGGGCGCCGAAGACGGCGACGGTGATCGGGATCAGCGGATAGACGCAGGGTGTGAGGTCGACGAGGACCCCCTGGCCGAAGGCCCAGGCGTAGGTGCTCAGGGTGGCGGTATCGATGGCTTCGGCGGGCGACATGACGCGCCCTAACCATACGACCTGGGGCCGGGGCCCGCCCGTCCGCGCCGGCCGGACCGGGTCCGCGCGCGCCTGCGCCGGCTCACGAGCGCGCGGGGCAGGGCGGCTCGCGGCCCTCGGTGGTGGCGCTGCTGTTGAGCTCGGCCGCGGTCGCCGGGGAGAGGGCGGCGCAGCAGCCGTAGGCGCCCTCGTCGCGGATCAGCGAGACGAGCAGATCTTCCGGGAGGCCGAAGCAGCAGGCGGGGATGACCGCGCTGGCGGAGCTGGCCGAGCACGCCGGCAGGGCGAGGCAGTCGCCGCGGTCGGTGTCGACGCAGGCGACGCGGACGCTCGGGGTCGGGTCGGTGTAGTCGAGCACGAGGTCGGTGCCGCGGAGGAGCGCCGTGCCGAGGAGGCCGTCGGGCTGGAGCGCCTCGGGGCTGACGTCGCGGCGGAGGGCGGCCACGAGGGGGTGATCGGCGGGGACGACCAGCGCGGGGATCCAGGAGGAGGCGGCGGGGACGCCATCCTTGAGGAAGGCCTCCCCCACGATCGCGGCCGTGGTGGCGGCGGCGGCGCGGCAGGTCGTCGGCGCGGTGTCGTGCGGGGCGAGAGTCTCGCGCGCCGACTCGCACTGGGCCCGCAGGGCCCGAAGGCGGACCTCGAGGCGCTGGCACGCGGGGGCGCCGACGGACTCGGCGAGGCCGGGCAGCAGCGCGAGGCTGCGGATCCGGAGCTGCATCAGGGGGGCGTCGGCGGAGCCGGCCGGGGGCCATCCGGCGGCGCGCAGGAGGCCAGCCTGTCCTTCAAGACAGGCTGGTGTGCCGCCGAGGTCGGGGCCGGCGCAGGGCGGCAGCGCGAGGGTGCCGAAGATCCGCAGGGCGCTGTCCTCGAAGAGCACGAGCCCGGGCACGCCGGTGGCGACGACCAGCGAGACCTCGTGGCCGCGGTCGAGGTCGCCGGGTTCGAGCTTGGGCACGGCGGCGCGGCAGGTGGCGGAGAGGCGGCCGGAGGCGCCGGTCGGGGCGCGGTAGGCGGCCGGGTCGAGGCCTGGCCCGGCCGCCAGGGCGCAGTTCCCCTGGCCGTCGCGGATCACGGCGGCCGGCGGCGGGCCGAGGCAGGCGTCGAGGACCATGCGGGTCGCCTGCAGCGCGCTCTCCGGGTGATCGCGGTCGAACACGCCGAAGCTGACGAAGTCGCAGTCGCCGTCGCCGTCGACCTGACACACGTCGTCGATCAGCTTGCCGAGCAGGAGGCCCGGGAACTGCAGCGGGAGCGCGGCGCTGCCCTGATCGGCGAGGACGTCCTCGGTGCCGGGGAACTCGCGGTAGAGCGTGAGCTGCGGCGGATCCCCGTCGGTGAAGCGGACGGCGAGCTCGCGCAGGACGTTGCCGCCGAGCACGCCGCCGACCCCGACGGTCGTGGCGCCGTCGCCGACCTGCCAGCCCCAGGCGATCTGATCGGGCTCGCGCGGGAGCCGGACGAGCGGCACGGACTCGAAGCGGAAGCGGGTCAGGGCGCGCGCGAGGGCGGTGTCGTCCGGCGGATCGGCGAGGACGCCGCGCCCGGATCGGACCTCGAGGCAGGTCCGCGCGGGCGCGAGGGCGTCGCCGGGGAGGAAGGTCACCGGGCTGCCGCTGTCGATCAGGATCGGGAGGCAGGAGCCCTCGGGGCAGGTCCCCGGGGGTCCGGCGCAGAGGGAGGCGCAACCGCCGGCGTCGCCGCGGCACACACCTGGCTGAAAGACCAGGCGAGGGAGGATCGACGCGTCGCCGGAGGCGAGGTCGAGCGGCCGCCCGAACTCGCCGACGACGACGATCGCGTCGGTCGGGCAGCCCGCCAGCGCGAGAAGCAGGAGAGGCGCCCGCCGCAGGGGGCGCCTCTCGGAGCTTCGCGTCGGCGCAGGCACCCGGCTCACTTCTTCGCGGCGAGCTCGACCAGCTTGCTCTCGAGGCGGGCGATCAGCCCGTCGATGCCCTGCTCGCGGATGATCTTGCTGAACTCGAACTTGTAGTTCTTCGCCAGGCTGACGCTGTCGGTGATGATGTCCTGGACCGGGTAGGTGTCGCCGACGGCGTGCATGACGTAGACGA
>CAZMML010000416.1:0-4429 GCA_964567335.1 uncultured Nannocystis sp.
GGATCGAACCCCTGACCTGTGCATTGCGAACGCACCGCTCTCCCAGCTGAGCTACTGCCCCGGAGAACTGGAGGCCCGGGAAGCTATCCGATGCCGGCCCCCGGCGCAAGCGGCAAGTGGAGCTGCAGAGCATTCCGGACCTAGAGAACGCCGCACGACGACGGGGGAAACATCACATGCCCGCCGGCCCGTCCTAACTCCGTCCTAACTCCGGGCCTTGGGGCCTTGGGGCCTTGGGGCCTTGGGCTTTGGGGCCTTCGGCCCCGCCACCGGCCTCGCCGAGGGTATGAGTCCCCCGTGCCTCGCGTCCGCCTCGACCAGCTCGTCGTTCAACGCGGCCTCGCGGACTCTCGCAGCCGCGCGCAGGCGCTGATCATCGCCGGCAAGGTCGTCGTCGGCGAGCACACCGAGGTCAAGCCGGGGACCCTCGTCGCCGCCGACGCCCCCCTCCGGCTGCGCGCTCCGGACCACCCCTTCGTGTCGCGCGGCGGCCTGAAGCTCCGCGGGGCGCTCGATCGCTTCGGCGCGCCCGACCCGCGCGGCAAGGTCGCCATGGACGTCGGCGCCTCGACCGGCGGCTTCACCGATTGCCTCCTCCAGGCCGGCGCCGCCCGCGTCTACGCGATCGACGTCGGCTACGGTCAGCTCGCGTGGAAGCTCGCCGTCGATCCGCGGGTGGTCGTGCTCGATCGCACCAACATCCGCACCTTGCCGCGCGAGGCGATCTCGGAGCCGGTCGATCTCGCGGTCGCGGACTGCTCCTTCATCTCGCTGACGAAGGTCCTCCCGCACGTGATCCCCTTCCTCCGCCCCGGCGCCGACCTCGTGGTCCTGATCAAGCCGCAGTTCGAGCTCGGGCCCGGGCGCGTCGGCAAGGGCGGCGTGGTCCGCGACCCGGCCGACCACGCCGAGGCCGAGGCCCTCGTGCTCGCCGCCGCCGAGGCGCTCGGCCTGCGCTGCGCGGGCCGCTGCGACTCGCCGATCGCGGGCCAGGACGGCAACCGCGAGCTGCTCGCCTGGCTCACCCTCCCGGCGTGACGAATATGCCGCGGGCTCGCGCGGCCGCGCGGGCGCGCGCGGGTACACTCGCGCGCGTGAAGCAGCCTGTCCTCGGCGCCCGCGAGCGCGCGTTCCTCAAGTCCCTCGCCCACGGCCTCGCGCCGGTGGTCCAGCTCGGCGCCGAGGGGATCTCCCCCGCGACGGTCGCCGCCACGAGCGCCGCGCTCGCCGATCACGAGCTGATCAAGGTCCGGCTCGGGCAGAACTTCCCGGACGAGCGCCACGCCGCCGCCGCGGAGCTCGCCGCGCGCACCGCCGCGGCGGCGGTCCAGGTGATCGGGCGGGTGATCGTGCTCTACCGCCGGCGCGAGCGCGACGACCCGAAGCGCCCCCGGATCGAGCTCCCGCGCGGACGCTCCCCCAGGCTATGATGCCCGCCATGACGGCCCGGCGAGCCGCGCTCTCCTTCACGACGCTGCTCGCCCTCGCGGCGTGTCAGCCGCGTAACCAGCAGACCACGCCGCGGCCGGACGTGTGGGGCGAGGCGCCCGCGGCCCGCGACCACGCGATCACCCGCTCGCGCCCCCCGGTCGGCCTGCCCGAGCCGGTCGTCGACCTGCTCGCGCAGGAGGTCACCCGCAACCTCACCCAGCTCCAGGGCGACCTCGCCGAGGTCCCGGCCTACTTCCTCGCCTACGACCTGGTCGCGCGCGACCACCTCTGGCTCGAGGCGCAGCAGGGACAGACGATCCGCCGCCGCCTCGACCACGACCGCACCGTCGACGTCGACGTCCGCGTCGGCACGCCCCAGCTCGACAACAGCCACCCGGTCGAGGCCAACTACGGCCCCGGCAACGGCCTCGGCAGCGGGCTCCCGGTGTCGATCGAGGACGACCCGCTCGCGCTCTCCCAGGCGCTGTGGATCCTCACCGAGTCGCAGTACCGCGACGCGCTCGCGGCCCTCAGCGCCGCCGAGAACGCCGAGCAGCTCCGCAGCCAGGACGACGAGAAGCCGCCCTCGCCCGACTTCAGCGCCGAGAAGCCCAACCTCCACGCAGAGCCGCCGGTCAGCGTCGACCTCGCCGCCCTCGCGCACACCTGGGAGCCGCGCATGCGCGAGCTCTCGAGCGCGCTCGCCGACGACCCCCGCGTGCTCGAGAGCCAGGCGGTCCTGCTCGCCACCGTCGACAACCGCGCCTTCGTCAACAGCGAGAACACCCGCGTCCAGGGCTCGCAGGTCCGCCTGCGGATCATGCTGCAGGCGAACGCGCAGGCCGACGACGGCATGCGGCTGCAGCGCTTCGAGAGCTTCGAGGCCCAGACCGAGGCGCAGCTCCCGGCGCAGCAGGCGCTGCTCGCCGCCGCCAAGCGCCTGCGCGCGGAGGTCGTCGCGCTGCGCGCCGCCCCGCTCGCCGAGCCTTACGCCGGCCCCGCGGTGCTCGCGGGCCGCGCCGCCGGGGTCTTCTTCCACGAGATCTTCGGGCACCGCCTGGAGGGGCACCGGCAGAAGGACGACCTCGAGGGCCAGACCTTCGCCAACATGCTCGGCAAGCGCGTGCTCCCGGCCTTCCTCGACATCGTCGACGACCCGACCGCGCAGACCCTCGGCGGGGTGCCGCTGTCCGGCCACTACTACGTCGACGACGAGGGCGTCCCCGCCGAGCGCGTGGTCCTGGTCGAGCGCGGCAAGCTGCGCAGCTTCCTCCTCGGCCGCTCGCCCGTGCTGCCCTTCACCAAGAGCAACGGCCATGGCCGCCGCGAGCGCGGCTACCAGGCGGTCGCGCGCCAGGGCAACTTGATCATCACCAGCCGCAAGACGATCCCCGACAAGGAGCTCCGCCGCGCCCTCATCGACGAGGTCCGCCGCCAGGGCAAGCCCTACGGCCTGTGGTTCTCCGACATCCAGGGCGGCTACACGATCACCGACCGCTCGGGCCCGCAGGCCTTCAAGGTCATGCCCCTCCTGGTCTACCGGATCTGGCCGGACGGGCGCCCCGACGAGCTGGTCCGCGGCGTCGACATCGTCGGCACCCCGATCGCGGCCTTCGAGACGATCGTCGCCACCGGCGACACGCCGGGGATCTTCAACGGCATGTGCGGCGCCGAGTCCGGCGACGTACCTGTCTCTGCGGTCAGCCCCTCACTGCTGCTCCGCAACCTCGAGATCGAGCGCGCCAGCCACGAGCGCGACAAGCCGCCGCTGCTCCCGCCCCCCGATCCGAAGGCGCCGGTCGCGGCGGCGCCCGGGAAGCCGGGCATGTCGGCCCAGCCACGGAGGCCCCGGTGAAGCCCCTGCTCGTCGCCCTCGCCCTCGCCCTCGCCCCGGCCGCGGCGCCCGCGCCCGCGCCGGCGCCCGCGCCCGCGCCCAGCGACCCTGCCTCGCTCGAGATCGCCGCGGTCGAGCAGGAGCTCGCGCGCGGCCTCGCCGGCCTGCGCCTGCCCGACTCCCCCGCGCTCTACCACGCCGCGATCTACATCGTCCGGGCGCAGGTCCTCAGCATCGACGGCTCCTACGGCGGGATCATCACCGATGTCCTCGAGGACCAGGCGGTCGCGGCGGTCGAGGTCCGGGTCGGCGCGCCGGCCCGCGACCAGAGCGGCCTCTTCGGCCAGGACGGCTGGCAGATCAAGTTCAACCTGTCCCTCGAGCCGTCCCCGGCGCTGACCCGCAACAAGGCCTGGCTCGCGCTCGATCAGGCGTTCCGGCGCGCCACCGCGACCTTCGCCCAGAAGTCGGCGATCCTCGCGCGCCTCGCCGGCGAGCCGCTGCCGGCCGACCTCGGCGCGCGGCCCGAGCCGCTCCCGCGCCAGCCCGCGCCCGCGCCCGCGTCCGGCGCGCTCGATCGCGGGGCGCTGCGGACGCTCGTGCAGCAGCTCAGCAAGCGCTTCGCCGATCGCCCCGAGATCGACAACGGCGACGTGTACCTGCAGGTGCTGCGGACGCACATCACGACGATCACCAGCGAGGGGGTGGTGCTGCACGACCAGCGCGACCGGGCGGTGCTCGCGGTGCTCGCGGACACCCGCGCCCTCGACGGCATGCACCTCGACCACGGCGCGGCGATCCACCTGCAAGAGCTCCCGCGCGCCACCGACGACCTGCGCCGCCGGGCCGAAGAGATGGTCGACCGCACCCTCGGCGAGCTCGCGGCCCTCGCCGACGCGCCGATGCTCGAGGAGGACTACGACGGGCCGATCCTGTTCTCGACCGTCGCCGCGTCTCAGCTCCTCGCCGCGACGGTCGCCGTCCACGCCGGCGGCAACCCGGCCCCGCTGGGCGACGGCGGGCGCGTCCGCGACTTCGAGCCGCACTGGCAGGACAGCCTCGGCAAGTCGGTGCTGCCGAACTTCCTCGACCTCGAGGACGACCCGCGCGAGGGCTTCGGCCGCCTCGCGCTCGACGCCCAGGGCTTCGTCCCGAAGCCGGTCA
>CAZMML010000417.1:0-4411 GCA_964567335.1 uncultured Nannocystis sp.
GTCTTGCGGGCGCTGAGCTCGCGGAAGCCGACCTCGACCTCGGCGCGGACCTGCCGGCGCCAGCGCTCGAGCTCGGCCTCGGCGCGGCGGACGAGCGCCTTGTTCTCGGCGATCTCGCCGGCGAAGGTGCGGCCGAGCGGGCTCGGGAGGACGATCGGGAAGGCGATCCCGCCGCCGAGGACCCGCTCGGCGAAGCCGTCGCGCTGGGCGAAGAGGACGACCGAAGGGTTGGGGGCGCGGATCCGGCGGTAGACCTCGACCTGGCGGGCGAAGAGCTCGCGCTCGGCCTTGGCGAGCTCGATCTCCGCGCGCCGCGCGAGCGCGCCCTCGACGAGCGGCGCGAGCTCCTGCGGGAGCGGCAGCGGGGTCAGGTCGCCGAGGACCTCGAGCGGCGCGGTCTGAGGGTCGCGGCCGAGGAGCCCGCCGAGGGTCGCGCGGGCCGAGGCGACGCGGCGGGCGGCGTCGACCTGCTGCCGCTGCACCCGCACGGCGGCGGCGACCGCGACGTCGGCGTTGAGCGCGGAGCCGAGGCCGGCAGCCTCGCTGCTGCGGGCGAGCTCGATCAGAGTCTGCGCGGCGCGGGCGATCCGCTCGAGCATCGCCTGCTGCGCTTGCGCGGCGAGGAGCTCGTAGTAGGCGGCGAGTGCGGCGGCGGCGAGGTCGCGGCGGGCGAGCTCGACCTGCCGCTCGGCGACCGCGATCCCGGCGTCGGCGGCGGCGATCCGCTTGCGGCGCTGGCCGGCGATCTCGATCTCTTGCGAGAGTCGGCCGTAGACGTTGGTGTCGCGGTCACCGCTCAGGAGGCCGACGCGGCGGGCCGCCGTGACCTCGACGTAAGGGTTGCTCGGCAGGACAGTGCGGGCGGCGAGCTTGCGGCCCGCGGCGGCCTCGCGTCCGGCCTCGGCCGCGCGTACGCTCGGGTGCTCGGCCAGGACGCAGGCGACGAGCGCGTCGCGCGAGAGGGGCCCCTGGCACGGGGGCCCGGGGGGCGCGAGCAGGAGGACGCAGAGGGGGAGGAGCGAGGGCACGAGGTGTCGGGAGGCTAGACCGCGAGGTGCGAGGGTGGTCAAGCGCAAAGAGGCGCGAGGTGACGCACGAGGCCGCACCGTCAGCGCGGTGCGGTGAGCGCGTGGAGGTACACGGTGTGCGGCGCGCGGAGCCGCTGGAGCTCCTCGACGGTCATGATGGTCTTGCCGAAGGGCGTCAGGGCGAGGCCGGCCATGCGGATGCTGGCGATTCCGAAGGGGATTCCGATGATGGTCAGGCAGAGGAGCACGCCGGCGCAGACGTGCCAGAGCGCGAGCCAGAGCCCGGCGAGGACGATCCAGAGCAGGTTCATCACGGGCGTGAGGCAGCCGGAGTCCTGCGGGAGGCTGACGACGACCCGGCCGAAGGGCCAGGCACAGAAGACCGCGAGCTTGAAGGCCTGCACGCCGAAGGGGATCCCGATGATGGTCAGGCACATCGCCAGCCCGGCGCCGAAGTAGCCGAGGAAGAGCGGGAGACCGGCGATGATGAACCAGAGGATGTTCCCGATCAGGCGCACAGACGCTTCTCTAGCACGGCGCGGTCAGCCCGGCGTCGCGGGTGCCGGCAGACACTGCGGCGCCACCTCGAGCGGCGCGTCGGCGGCGAGCAGGTTGTCGGGGCCGAACACCGCCACCACGTGAGCGCGCTCGACCGCGCGGCCGCGGACGCGGTCCAGCGCCTCGGCGAAGAATTCGTCGCCGTCCTGCCGGACGTGCACGGGGACGTAGCCGGCGCCGGTGACGAAGGCCCGCTGACCCGCCGCGGCGCGGCCGACGCCGAAGTAGACGATCGCGGTCGTCCGCTTGGCCAGGTCGGGCTGGTGGCTGACAAAATTGCCGAGCGAGTAGACGACGAGGACCTCGCGGCCGTCGGCGGTGACGAGCTTCTCCCAGGGCTGCAGGACGTGCGGGTGGTTGCCGACGATCGCGGCCGCGCCGGCCTCGGCCCAGCGGCGCGCGTACTCCTTCTGCTGCTTGTGCGGCCGCGGCTCGTACTCCTTGCCCCAGTGCGGCGTGACGATGACAGCGTCGACCTCGGCGCTCAGCCGCCGCACCTCGGCCGCGACGCCGTCAGGGGTGTCGAAGCAGCGGAGGACCTGGGCGTCGGGGTCCTCGATCATGTTGGTGTGCATGGTGCACGCGAGCCAGGCGATCTTCAGGCCCTTGGCCTCGGTGAGGGCGTGCCAGGGCTCCTTCGACCCGCGCGTGCGGGTGCCGGTGTGGCGCACGCCGGCGGCGTCGAGGGCGGCGAGGGTCTTGTCGGCGCCGAGCGGGCCGCGGTCGAGCGCGTGGTTGTTTGCGGTCGAGACGACGTCGAAGCCGGTGCTGTGCAGGTCCTCGGCGAGCGAGGGGTGGGCGTTGAAGCGGGGGTAGGCGGTGTAGACCTTGCGATCGAAGACGAAGCCGGGGTCGGGGGCCTCCTCGCCGGAGCGCAGCACGCCGGGGGCGATCGGGACCTCGAGGTTGCCGTAGGTGAGATCGGGCGCCTGGAGGAGGTCGTCGACGGGATCCCAGAGCGCGCGGAAGCGCCGCGGCGAGCGGGTCGCCTGGATCTGCAGCTCGTGGTGCAGGAGGATGTCGCCGACGGCGGCCACGAGGACGCTCTCCTGCGCCTCACAGGCGCGGGCGAAGCCGAGGTATCCGGCCGGCATCGGCCGCGGGGTGATCGGGGTCCGCGGCGCGGGCGTCGCCGTGGCGGCGACCTTGGGCGGCTCGGGGGGGGGAGGGTCGGCGGGGGGCGCTTGTTCGGCGACGGGGGGCGTCGGCGCGGGCGCGAGGGCGGCGCTCGCGGCGGCGGCCTCGCGCGGCTCTTCGGCGGGTCGACTGGCGCAGGTTACGAGCGAGAGCGCGAGCGCGACGGTGCGGGCGCGAGGAGGGGACACAGCCCTTCTTACCACGGCGTCAAGAAGATCGACGCCGGCCGCCGCGGGGCCCGGAGATCACGTGCTGGAGCGCGCTCCGCAGCGTGGGGAAGATCCGGATGTCGAGCGTGAGGCCGAGTTCGATCATCGCCTGCGCGACCGTCGGCGAGATCCCCGAGAGGAGGCACTCGCTGCCGAGGAGGTGGACCGCCTGGATCACCCGCGAGAGGTGGCCGGCCGTGCTGACGGTTATGCGCTTCACGCCGGTGAAGTCGAGGATCGCGTGGGTGGCCCGCTTACCGGCGATCTCCTCGAGGAGCGCCTCGGTCATGAGCGCGGCGCGGGTGTCGTCGACGACCCCGACGACCGGCCGCGCCAGCACGCGCTCCCACACCTCGATGACCGACCCGGCCATGGCGGTGATCGCCTCGCTCTGCTCCTTCACGAGCTCGCTCTGCTGCGCGAGCCGCCGCTCGAAGGACTCCGGCACGGTCGCGAGGGCCTCGCGGAGCGCGAGGGCCTCGGCGACGTCGCCCCAATCCGGGTCGGGCCGCATCTCCCAGCGGCAGGTGGGGGCGCCCATCGCCCGGCACGCGGTCTCGACGCAGAGGATCGGCGTCCCGTGGGCGTTCGACGCGTGCCCGTGGGCGTAGCCCTGGAGCGTGAAGCAGCTCGGACGCGCGGCGCGGCCGAACTCGGCGAGGTGCATGTCGGCCTCGTACGAGTTGCGCCACTCGCCCGTCATGCGCCGCATCCCTGGGCGGATCTCCGTGTCCGGGATGACCGCGACGATCCCCTCCCACGCGTGCAGCACCGGGCCGGCCATCGCGTGGTCGGTCGGCGTGTCCCAGACGAGCCCGCCGCCGATCGAGTGATAGTCACCCTCGCCGCAGAGGCGGCCGAACTGCAGGAGCAGCGCCCTCGCGGTCTCCGAGCCGAGGCGCTGAAAGAGGAGCCGTCGCAGGTGAGCGAAGGCCCGGACGCGGAACACGACCATCCGCTCGCTGCCCATCAAGAGCTGCCCGTTCTCGGGCTCGAAGAGCAGCAGCTTCCGCAGGTCCAGGTCGTCAGCGCGCATCGCTTGGCCAGACTTCCTACGACAGCCTTACGTCGCCGGTTACAGCGAAGTCAATGTCCGCGAGCAGGCGCGCGGTTGCGACTGTCCTACATTTACTTCACTCGCTTGAGCCGGGCGCGTATGCTGCGTCGTCCGTGCCGCCCGCTCTCGTCCGCGCCGCGCTCCTGGGCTCGCTCCTCTTCGGTTGCGGCGATACGCACCTACCTGAGCCGCCATCGCCGGAGGTCGCCCCGGCGCCCCAGCTTGAGCCCGTGCCGCCGCCGACTCCCGAGGTTGTATGTCCGGCGGACGGCGTGGCGGCGCACCCTCTCCCGCGGACCCGTCCGGAGCACGAGCAGCTCGACTACTGGCTCGTGCGGACGTCCCAGGTGGCTGACCTCGACCGTCCGCTCTTCACGGCGAAGCAGCTCGAGGCCCACAACGCACGGCTGAGGCAGCGCGAG
>CAZMML010000418.1:0-4411 GCA_964567335.1 uncultured Nannocystis sp.
TCCTGCCGCGGACGGCGCGCAGCTTCGCGGGCGCGGCGGCGGTGCTGCTGCTGGTCGGGCAGCTCGCGCGCGAGGGGTGGCCCGGCCTGGTGCCCTGCGTCGTCGCGGGCGCGTGCGGGCTCCTGCTCGCGCGGCGCTGGCAAAGCGGCCGCGGCTCCGGCAAAGTCGCGCCGCCTGGTCGGCGCCCGCGGCACCTGCGGATCGTCGGCGGCCGTGAGCACTACATCCACTGAGATCCCGTGACGAGTCGCCCCCAAGAGCCGGCCCACGCGGCCCTGACCACCAGCGTCCCGAAGGCCGCGCCCTCGCGGCCGCTGCGGCGGGTGATGCTGCGGGTCACGGAGGGGCCCGACGTCGGCGCCCAGGTCCACGCGGCGCGGCCGCGGCTGACGATCGGCCGCAGCGCGGTGAGCGACCTGGTGCTGACGGACAGCTCGATCAGCGGCCTGCACTGCGAGCTTCAGCTCGGGGGCGGGGCGGTGCTGCTGCGCGACCTCGGCAGCACCAACGGGACGATGGTCGGGTCGGTGCGGGTGCGCGAGGCGTACGTCGAGCCGGGGGCGCTGATCCACGTCGGCAAGACGACGATCGCGTTCCTCGCCGAGGACGAGGTGCACGTCCCGATCTCGCAGCGCGGCCACTTCGGGGCGCTGATCGGCGACAGCCCGGCGATGCGCGAGGTCTACGCGGTGCTCGAGCGGATCGCCGACACGGACATGAGCGTGCTGGTCGGCGGCGAGACCGGCACCGGGAAGGAGCTGGTGGCGCGCGCGCTGCACGACGAGTCGCCGCGGGGTCGCGGCCCCTTCGTGGTCCTCGACTGCGGCGCGCTGCCCCGCGAGCTCGCGGAGGCGGCGATCCTCGGGCACCGGAAGGGGGCCTTCACCAGCGCGATCTCGGACCGGCCGGGCTGCTTCGAGGACGCGAGCGGGGGCACGCTCTTCCTCGACGAGATCGGCGAGCTCCCGCTCGAGCTGCAGCCGAAGCTGCTGCGGGTCCTCGACCGACGCGAGGTGCAGCGGATCGGCGACAGCCAGGTGCGCAAGGTCGACGTCCGGGTGGTCGCGGCGACCCACCGCGATCTCAAGACGATGGTCAGCCAGGGGCTCTTCCGCGAGGACCTCTACTTCCGCCTGTCGGTGATGTCGGTCGAGCTCCCGCCGCTGCGCGAGCGCGGCGACGACATCCTGGCGCTGGCGGACAAGTTCATCGCGGACTTCGGGGGCCGCGGTCCGGAGCGGGTGGTCCTCGGGGCCGCGGCGCGCAAGGCCCTCCTCCGCCACGCGTGGCCCTGGAACGTCCGCGAGCTCGAGAACACGATCGAGCGGGCGGTGCACCTCGCCCACGGCGGGGTGATCGAGCCGGGCGACCTCTTCCTCGGCCGCCAGCCGCGCGCGGCGGCGATCCCGGCGGCGGCGCCGCCGCCGGTCGCGCCGGTCGACGAGGCGCTCTTCGCCCTCCCCTTCAAGGACGCCAAGCAGACGCTCGTCGACGACTTCGAGCGCCGCTACTTCGCGCGCCTGCTCGAGCGCGAGGGGGGGAACCTCAGCCGGGCCGCGGCCGTGGCCGGGATCACCCGCTACTACCTGCGCGAGCTGCTGAAGCGCCTCGGCCTCCACCGCGGGAAGGACGAAGAGACATGAGCGAAGAGACCTGTCCTCCTGTGCCGGCGGAGCTGGAGGGTCCGCGCGGCGTGCTCGGCCACCCGGTCCTGCGGACGGCCGCCCTGATCTGCTGGGCCGCGCTCAGCGGGGCGTGCGGTGACCGGAGCGGGGACCCCGTCCGCGTCGCGCAGGCCTTCACGGCCGCGGTCCAGCGCGGCGACGTCGCGGCGCTCCTGCCCCTGATCGACCAGGCCGCGCGCGCTCGCCTGACCGCGGCGGCCGAGCAGGCCTCGGATCAGGTCGGCGGCCGGCGGCGGATCGCCCCGGAGGAGATGCTGCAGATCGTCGACGTCGACCCCCAGTTCGAGCTCGCCAGCGCGGCGCTGGAGTCCCGCGACGGCGCGATCGCCCGCGTCTTGCTGGTCGGCAGCCAGCAGGAGCGCCACACCCTCACCCTCGTCCTCGAGGACGACGCCTGGCACGTGCGCCTGCCGCTCCCGCCCGTCACGCCGACTGGATCGCCATGACCGACCTCGCCCCCCCGCGGACCCTCCTCGGCTGGCTCTTCCCGCCCGCCGCCATCCTCGCCGCGTTCGGCCTGCACTGGGCGATCAACGTCCCGCCCGGCCCGCTGCCGCCGCCGGGCCAGAAGGAGGAGCCGAAGAAGCCCGAGCCCAAGGACAAGGACAAGGACAAGAAGGGGCGCGACGCGGCGGACAAGGAGCCGGCCGAGCCGCTCATCCCCTTCACGACGCCGCGCAGCCCCGGCTTGCTGACCCAGACCTGGGCGGCCTACGACGACGTCGACTTCGCCAAGGAGCCGACCTTCGAGGCCTGGAGCGCCGCGCACCGCCCCTTGATCAGCCAGGTCGTCGCGGCCGCCCGCACCCACACGTTCAAGGGGCGGACGCCGCTCCCCTCGGTCTCGACCTCGAGCGTCGAGTGCCACACGATGCGCTGCTCGTTCGTGCTGACCACGGCGGAGAAGGCCGACCTCGAGCTGATGCTCGAGACCCTCGACGGCCTGCTCCTGGGCGGCGCGACGATCTGGCACCGCTTCCTGCCGGACCCGGTCGAGCTCGAGCCGAGCAAGCGCAAGGGGGCCACGCCGCGGAACCGGGTGAAGGTGATCGCGAGCTTCATCCGCGACCTGCCGCCGCTCGACGCGGTGACGCTCGCAGACGGCAAGACGCCGCTCCGCTCGTCGTCCGCGTCGGCGCCTGAGCCTGCGCCAGGTCCCGCGCCGGCGCCGCCGTCGGGGTCGCCGTCGGCGCCGCCCTCCGTGCCCAAGAGCATCCCGAGCAACACGACGCAGCGGGGTTGAGCGCCGTCGCGCGCGCGGACGCGTCCGCGCGTGGCGCGGCCGCCGGCGCTTGCTATCGTCAGCGGGCCATGCGTCGCACCTCGCTCCTCCTCCTCGCGCTCGCCGGCTGCGTCAGCGGCGAGACCGGCCTCGGCGGCGAGCTCTCGGTCACCAGCCGCGAGCACGGCTCGTGGAGCGTGGCGCCGGACGACTGCTTCAGCGGGGAGCGCCAGGGCTTCTTCGGCGTCGATCTGCTCGAGGACGACGACGAGGCCCGGATCGTCCGGATCGTCCTCGATCCGATCGACGGATACGTGCTGAAGCTGAACGTCCCCGAGCGGGACTATGCGCTGGTGATCGGGGCGGACGGCTGCGCCCGCTGGGACCTCCTGGTCGAGCGCACGAACACGCGCGTCAACAACGTGTGGGAGGTCCGGGGGCACGCGAACATCACGTGCGACCTGCCGGACCTCGAGATCCACGCCGACCTCAGCTTCTCGGCGTGCTGGTAGGGCTGCCGGGGACTAGCCGCTGAGCTTCTTCTTGAGCTCTTCGAGCTGGGCGTCGATCTCGGCGGCCTTCATGTCGTCGGGGCTGGGCTCCTCCGGCGGCGGGGCCTTGGCGCCCTTGCCGGCGCCGAGCTGCTTCTGCTCCTCGGCCTTGCCGGCGGTGAGGGCCATCTTCTGCTTGAGGGCCTCGAGCTGGTCGTCGACGTTGCCGGCCTCGAGCGCCTTGAACTGCGACTCGAGGCTGCCCTCCTGGAGGGCGCCGCCGATCTCGGAGGTCGCCTCGGCCTCGGCCTCGAGCTGGGTGACGCGCTCGGACATGCGGTCGAAGGTGTCGAAGGCGGAGGTCGAGTTGATGCTCGAGAGGGTCTCGTTGATCGTGCGCTGCGCCTCGGCGCGCTTCTGACGGGAGACGAGCAGGTTGCGCTTGCGCTTGGCCTCCTCGATCTTGCTGTCGAGGCCGCGGAGGGCGATCTTGAGCTGCTCGACGGAGTTCTTCTGCGCCTCCCACTGGTCGCGGAGCTGGCTGGCGACCTCGTCGTGGTCGGCCTTGCGGGCGAGGGCCGCGCGGGCGAGGCCCTCGTCGCCGGCCCGGAGGGCGAGCATCGCCTTCTTCTCCCAGTCGGTCGCCTTGGCCTCCTCTTGCTCGAGCTGCTTCTTGATCCGCTTCTCATCGGCGATGGCGATGGCGACCTGCTTCTTGGCCTCGATGAGCTGCTGCTTCATGTCGACCAAGACCTGGTTGAGCATCTTCTCCGGGTCTTCGGCCCGGTTGATGAGCTCGTTGATGTTGGAGCGGATCAGAGTACCGAGGCGTGAAAAAAGTCCCATCTTAGTTGCCCTCCTGGGGGGCATCGGAGCCGGGCGCGGCGCGCCACGGGGCGAGCTGGTCCAGGTGACTGTCGAGCGCCATGGACATGTCCTCGATCATGGCCTGAAATTCGCTGAAATCGAGGTCCTCGAGCTGGTGCGCCCCCGACAGCACGATCTGGTCGCCG
>CAZMML010000419.1:0-4410 GCA_964567335.1 uncultured Nannocystis sp.
TGGTGATGTGCGCCTTGGCGCGGTCGCGGCGGAGCACCTCCTGCAGCTTGCGGTACACCTTGCGCCGGTTCGACTCCTTGTCCATGTCGATGAAGTCGATGATGACGAGCCCGCCGAGGTTGCGCAGGCGGAGCTGGTCGCCCAGCTCCTCGGCAGCCTCGAGGTTGGTCTGGGTGATCGTCTCCTCGAGGGTCTTCCCCTTCGCGCCGACGAACTTCCCGGTGTTGACGTCGATGGCGGTGAGCGCCTCGCCCTGGTCGAACACAAGCGAGCCGCCGCTCTTGAGCTGCACCTTGCGCTCGAGCGCGCGGTTGATCTCGAGCTCGATCCCGTAGCCGTCGAAGATCGGGTCGCGCCCCTGGTAGAGCTCGACGCGATCGGCCATCTCGGGCATGAACGCGGAGATGAAGCGGACGACCTTCTCGTGCGCGATCCGGTCGTCGACGATGACCTTCTTGAAGTCGGGGGTGAGGTTGTCCCGCACGACCCTGAGCATGAGGTTGAGGTCGCGGTAGAGCAGCGCCGGGGCGCGCTGCAAGCGCTCGTTGAACTTGATGTTCTCCCAGAGGCGCAGCAGGTAGTCCATGTCCGCGCGGACCTGCCCGTTGCTGGCGCCTTCGGCGACCGTGCGGACGATGAAGCCCGAGCCCGCGGGGCGCATCTGGTCGATGAGGCGCCGGAGGCGCCGACGCTCGCGCTCGCTGCTGATCCGGCGCGAGATCCCGATGTGGCTCACCGTCGGCATGAACACGACGTTGCGCCCGGGGAGCGAGACGTAGGTGGTGATGCGGGCGCCCTTGCTCGAGATCGGGTCCTTGACGACCTGGACCAAGATCTCTTGGCCGGGGCGGACCAGCTCGGTGATGTCGATGTTGCGGCCCGAGCGGCGGGGGGCGACGTCGTCGTCGTCGTCGCCCGCGCGCTCGAGGAGCTCCTTCTCGCCGGGGCCGCCCGGCGCGGCGATGTCCCCGGCGTACAGGAAGGCGGCCTTCTCTTCGCCGATGTCGACGAAGGCGGCCTGCATACCTGGGAGCACGCGCAGGACCTTGCCCTTGTAGACGTTCCCGACGGTGCCGCGCTCGCGCTCGCGCTCGACGTAGAACTCAGACAAGATGCCTTGTTCGATCAGGGCGACCCGCGTCTCGGGTCCATCGGCGTTGACGACAATTACGGAGTCAGACACGGCGGCTGGGCATTGGTAACACAACCGGGGCGCCGACTGGCGTGGCCGCGCCTCGGCAGATCGGGATCGCCACTGGTCCTCGGACGTGACCTGAAGCACCCGCTGGCCCGCGGCCTGGCGCGACGCCGGGCGTGTTTCGGTCTTTCCCGGGGCGAGGGTCTTCTGTAGTGTTCCCCGCGCCATGGCCTTCACGTACCAGCCCGGGATCTTCAAGACGACGAAGTTCCTGCCCGAACATGAGTCGACGATCGCGCCCAACCTCCTGGTCCTGGTGCGCACCGACGGAGATTTCGCGCCCGCCTCGGTCCTCCTGCCGGTCCAGAACCTGCAGAACCAATGGCGCTTTCAGATGCCGGGCGTGAAGGTCCCCAAGGTGACGTACGGCTGGGGCGAGTCGCTGATCAAGCTCCCCCATGAGGGGTTTTACCGCCTCACCCGCGAGTTCAAGTTCGGCGAGAGCGGCCGCTGGCTCCCCAACGCGATCGTCCAGCTCGGCTACACCCGCGCGGCCGAGCCGATCCTCTTTATTGCCCAGCGTCGCAGCCCGCTGGTCGCCAACGACCTCTTCTTCAGCGACAAGGGCGTGAAGATCGAGCTCAGCGACATCACCGGCCCGAGCGCGATGCTCGAGGCGCTGACCTGGTACCAAGAGCCCGAGAAGAAGACGAACTAGCCCGCCTCGGTGATCTCCTCACCGATCTCCACGCGGATCGTCTGCCCGCGCGCGCCGCGGGCCTGGATCCGCTGGAGCAGCATCGCGCTCGCGCCGCCCTCGTTGATCCACCCCTCGTCGGACTCGTCGACGACGCGGCCCATCACCAAGATCCGCAGCGGCACCGAGGGCGTCACGCGCACGCCGTTCTTCTGCCAATAGAAGAAGGGGCTGTGCCAGCAAGTGTCGATGGTCTCCCACTCGCCGTCAGTCTTGAACGTGTAGCTCGTGATGTGCAGTTCCATGTCGGTCCGCGAGGCTTTGTAGACCCCGCCGCGAGCTCGCGCAAGGAGCCCGAAGGAGATGCCGGAGGGTCCTCGCGCTCGAGCGTGAAGACCGCGAGGCCGTGTCGCGCTCGTCAGCCCGCGACGCGGCCGCTCGCAACTGCGCAGCGGCCGCTGTGGCAAGTCGAGTGCAGCGGGCTCCGCGAAGCTCCGCGCCCTGAGCGGGGCCCGCGTTTGGGCGTGTCCTGAGGATCAGGGCTTCTCGACGCGGACGAGGATCGCGGTGATGTTGTCGTTGCCGCCGGCGTCGTTGGCGGCCTTGATCAGCTCGTTGCAGCCGCTGTCGAGGCTCTCCTTGGCGGTCGCGATCTCCAGCATCGTGCGGTCGTCGAGCATGCCGCAGAGGCCGTCGGAGCAGAGGAGGTAGAGGTCGCCGACCTTGAACGCGTCGGCGATGACGTCGACGTGGACCTGCTCGGCGAGCCCGAGGGCGCGGACAACGACGTTCTTCTGGGGGAAGTGGAAGCCCTCGTCGCCGCTGAGCTCCTTCATCCGGAGGTAGTCGTTGAGCAGCGAGTGGTCCTCGGTGAGCATCTGGATCCGTCCCTCGCGGATCCGGTAGACCCGGCTGTCGCCGACGTGGCCGATGAAGAAGCGGCCCTGACAGAAGTAGATCGCGTCGACGGTGCAGCCCATCCCCTTCTTGCTGCCGTCCGCCACCCCGGTCTCATAGATGTTCGAGTTGGCGAGCTGGATCGCCACCCTCATCCGCTGCTTCTCGATCTCCAGCGACGGGAGCTTGATCGGCCAGGTCGGGGGGCCGCTGCGGGCCGTGTCCCGGTAGTACTGGTCGATGGTCTCGACGGTGATCCGGCTGGCGACGTCCCCGGCAGCGTGGCCCCCCATCCCGTCCGACACGACGGCGAGAGCCATCTCCCGCGGGACCAGCAGGCTGTCCTCGTTGTGGGCCCGGACCAGGCCGATATCCGTCTTGCCGGCGAACCGGACCCGGTGGGGGCCGACCATGAAGCTGATGCTCATGCCGGCCCCACCGTAGCAGGCAGGCGCGCTCCAGTGCTAGCATCGCCCGCCATGGAGACGGCCACCCCGAGCGCCGCCCAGGTCGTCGACCTCGCCAAACTAAGCCTCCCCCGGCTCATGTTCGCGCTGCTGCATCGGCGCTTCAGCGGCACGCTCACGCTGACGCAGACGGCACCCGAGCCGGGGGCCCGCTCGGTCTGGTTCCAGGGTGGAATGCCGATCTTTACCGACTGGGCCAGCCCGGGTGACGCGATCGGGCAGGTCCTCGTCGACCTCGAGCTCCTCGCGCCGGCCGAGCGTGACCGCGCGGTCACCGAGCTCTCGGCCCCGGGCGCGCCCCGCGAGCGCTTCGGCCATTTCCTGGTGCGCAAGCGTCTTGTCACCGGCGGGCAGCTCCGCAAGGCCCTACGGACCCAATGCGCGCGCAAGCTCGTGCACCTCTTCGCGCTCCGCAGCGGCAGCGTACGCGTGCAGGAGGGCGAGACCGTGGGCGGGACCGAGGGCGAAGGCACGTCCGCCCCGGCCCAGGTCAACGCGCTCGAGGTCATCTACGCCGGCGTGGTCACCCACTACGACGTGCCCCGGGTCGCCAGCGAGATGGGCCTCCTCCTGGACGGTCCCCTCCGCCTGCGCGGCTCGCTCGAGCGCTACCGGGCGCAGTTCCACTTCACCCCGAGCGATGACGCGATCGTCGACGCCCTCCGCCCGGGAGGCCTCTTCATCACGGACGTCGCGCGGATCTCCAGCCAGTCCGAGGCCCGCGTCGCCCAGGTGGTCTACACGCTGTGGGCCTGCCAGATGCTCCGCTCGACGACTGAGCCGCACAAGGTCGAGCACACCACCGGACCGGTCGCCACCCTGCCCGAATCGACAGGATCCTCGATGCCTGTCCTCCCGCGCAAGAGCGACTCCACGGGCCCGCAGACCCCCGACTTCGTCGCTCACCTCGAGCGCCTCGAGGCGGCGATCGCCGGCGGCGCGCACGCCTTCGACCTGCTCGGCGTCCCGATCGGCGCCGAGCGCCAGCAGCTCCGCGCCGCGTGGCACATGCTGAGCCGCCGCTTCCACCCGGACGGCCTCCTCCACCTCGGCCTCTCTCACCTGCGCGAACGATCGCAGGCCGTCTTCGCCGCGCTCAGCGAGGCCTACCAGCGACTCAGCGACTCCGCCCAGCGCGACCAGCTCGTCGCCCTGCTCCGCACCGCGCCGGCGCCGACGACCGCGCGCTCGGGCCCCTCCTCGACCGCCCA
>CAZMML010000420.1:0-4410 GCA_964567335.1 uncultured Nannocystis sp.
CGGGAGCTGTCGCCGCTCCAGGTGCCACACTCCCCGGCGACGAGCTCGACGGGCGCCGCGGGGTCGGCGCTGAAGGTGACGGCCGCGCCCGCGAGGCCGGGGCCGTCGAAGTCGCCGTCCGCGCGGTCGACGACGAGGATCCCCTCGAAGTCGACCTGCATCGAGAAGTAGCCCCGTCCGCTCCCCTGATCGGGGTCTTCGCCGATCAGGTGAGGTCTGGGGGGCGCTCCGGCGTGGGGACCGGGGCCGGTGCGGAAGCCGGTCACGAACACGTCGCAGCGCTCGGCTCGGCAGAGCCACACGCCGTACTCGCGGTCAGGGACGAGCGGCGCCGCGGGGCGCCGCACGAGGACGCGCGAGAGCGGGATCTCGAGCGCGGTCTCCGGGCCGAGCGCGACCTCGCCGTCCGGGCCCACGAGGATGATCTCGGAGCCGTCGACCTCCACCTGTTCGAGCAAGTCGAGGCCGATCCAGATCTGGGTGTCGGTCGGGACCTCGCGCGCGCCGTCGCGGGGCGCCACCAGGTGCCCCGCGTGGAAGGGCGCCTCGCACACGTACTCGGTCGCGCGGCTCGTGCGGGCGGCGGCGAGGGTGACGAGCCCGGCACAGAAGGCGAGGCGAAGGGACACCTCGACATGGTAGCACCCCGGATGCAGGCCGCCGGGGGAGGTCTCGCGGCCTCAGCCTCGTCGTCCGCCGAAGCGATGCGCGAAGACGCCAGCGACGCTGAAGAATACGGTGTGCTGCCAGCGCGCGAGCCCGGAGGCGTCGTCGGCGATCGCGGCGCCGCGGTAGAAGAAGCCGTTCGGGTTGCTCGAGCCGTCGAAGCGGTACTCGGCGCGCAGGAGGAGGTTGTTGAAGACGCGGACGTTGTTGGTGAAGGCGGCCGCCCCGAGGACCTGCGGGACGCCGAAGATCCGGCCGTCGCGGTCCCAGAAGAACTCTGGCCGCAGCGCCATGTCCCAGGTGCGATGGCGGCCGAGCACCCGCCAGCGGGTGAAGAGCGCGGCGTTGGACCACAGGTGCCAGGGGGTGCCAGGGAGGTCGGTGCGAGGGTCGGCGCCGAGGTCGAAGAGGCCGCCGACGCCGAAGCGCTCGGTGTTGTAGGTGAACTGGGTGTCCGAGAAGACCCGCCACGCCTGCGGCCGCATGTCAGCCTGCTCGGGCCC
The DNA here is from genome assembly GCA_964567335.1 of uncultured Nannocystis sp. Taxonomy (GTDB): domain Bacteria; phylum Myxococcota_A; class Polyangia; order Nannocystales; family Nannocystaceae; genus Nannocystis. The sequence continues at coordinate 1,170 of CAZMML010000420.1, forward strand.
GATCCACACGTACTCGCCGAGGTTGAAGGCGGCGCTGGCGGTGAACACGTAGCCGAGCATCAGGCTCGGGGCCTTGTTGTTGTCGGCGAGGATCTGCCAGCCGTTGACGAGCCAGAGCTGCACCTGGTGCCGCTCGCGGATCGTCTGCGCGAGCTTGAGCCCGGCGAGGTAGTAGGGCACGCTGTTGAGCTGCCAGGTGACGGTGTAGTTCCAGTTGTAGGGGCTCCAGTGGATGCCGATCCCGACCGGGCTGAGGTGTAGGCCTGCGGTCGCCTCGAAGCCCCGGCGGGTCCGCAGGCCGACGTTGGCCCGCGAGACGTGCTTCCACACCTCGGGGCCGGCGAAGCGCCCCTGGGCGCCGCCGGGGTTCGGCTCGGCGGCGACGAGCGCGTCCGCGGCCGGACCCGCCTGCAGCGCGAGCTCGAAGAAGGGCGAGAAGCGACCCGGGGCGGCGTCGCGTCGGATGTACGCGACGATATGATTGAGCGAGAACTCGCCGGTCCGCGGCTGTACGCTGGTGCCGCGGTTGACGTGATTGTCGGGGTGGTTGCTGTTGTAGGCGTAGTTGACGTCGATGAAGCCGCCGACCTCCCATGCCTTGAAGTCGGGGCCCCCCTGCGGATCCATGGCGTCGCCGGCCGAGATCGCGGGGTTGTTGACGGCGGCGACGTCGGTTCCAGGGAGGGTCGGGCTGAAGGAGTCGTCGTCGCCTTGCGGCGGGGGGGCGCTCCGCGTCGCAGGCGCAGCCGGAGCGGGGGAGGCGGCCGCGGGCGGAGGTGGTGGTTCGCCGACCCCAGGTTGCCAGGGCCCGAGCCCGCCGGGCCCCGGATCGAGCGCTCGCAAGGCCGCGCCGAGGCAGAAGAGGAGGGAGGCTTCCATGGCGCCGCGGCCAGGATATCCGAAGTCCGAGGCGCAGCAGGGTCCGCGCGGCCGCGCGAGCGCACCGCGCAGCTAGCCGAACACGTCATCGAGCGCGGTCGCGGTCAACACGCGACCAAGGCAGCGCATCAGGGTGCGCTCATCGCTGGCGAGGACGCGGGCCTTCACGGCCGGCGGGATCCGACCGAAGCGCGCGCGGAGGAGGCGCAGGAGCCCCTCGCCGAGGCCTTCCTGGCGGCCCTCCTTGCGGCCCTCCTTGCGACCCTCCTTGCGACCCTCCTGGCGACCCTCCTGGCGGCCCTCCTGGCGGCCCTCCTGGCGGCCCTCCTGGCGACCGCGCGTCAGGCCCTGTTCGATGTACATGTCGGCGATCGTCTGCATCAGCTCCTCCTGGCCGCTCCCCTTGAGCTGAGCGGCGATGGTCTGGAGATCGGGGGCTTCATGCCGAGAGCGGACGTGAAGAAGATACAGGAAGAGCTCGCGGAGCGCAGCCCAGCCCGCCTCACTCCGCTGGAGCTCCACGACGACGTCGCCCAGGCGCTGGAAGAACTCCGGGATCGAACGCGCAGAGCGCGCGGCCTGCAAGGCGATCAGCACCATGCGCAGGTGCGCGGAGACGGGGCGCGCGCGGAGCTCCGCGTCGGTGTGGGCCGCGAGGTCGTCGAGCGCGGCCTCGAAGCGCGGGACGTAGCGCAGCAGATCGTCGAGGTCGCCCGGCGGCGCGAAGAGGGAGGCGAACGCGACAGGGTGCGGCCAGGGCTTGTCGCCGTGGTGCAGCACGAGCGGGATGATGATCGGCAGGTGCGGCGCGTCGGGGTGGCGGCGCACGAAGTCTCGCCAGATCTGGGCGAGGTAGCCGAAGATCCGCAGCAGCATCCAGCGGTGCGGCCCGCTCATGTGCTCGAGCAGCACGTAGATCAGCGCGTCCTGGTCGTCGAGCCGCGCCTTGTAGAGGAGGTCCGTCTCGTGCTCGCGCATGTCCTCGGCGACGAAGGTCCCGGGGAGCAGCACGAAGGACGTGGGATCGAGCCGCGCCGCGAGCCTCGGGCCGAGCTTGTGCAGGATCTCCTCCGCCGCCAGCGCGGGGCGGCGGAAGGACAGCTTGGCGAGGCTGTCGTGGGGCGTGTGGGTCACGCCAAGGCCTAGCGCGGATCTGCGCCCGGCGCCAGGAACCCCTTCAGCCGGCGCGGCGCAGGGCCGCGGCGATCGCCCGCGGATCGAGGCGGAAGATCAGGTCGGTCTCGACGTAGGGGCTGATCGCGCAGCCATCGCCGGGCGGCGGGCGCGGCATCTCGAAGAAGGCGCGCCGGAAGCCGACCTCGCGGCCGTTGAGGTAGCCGCGGGCGCCCGAGCTGAGGTGGCAGGGGACGACCCAACCCTCGGGCATGACGGTGGCGAAGTAGCGGCCGGCGTGGCAGGCGCTGCAGTCGTGGAAGTGTGGCGCGCGGCGGAGGCGCTCGAGGAAGCCCGGCGAGGCGCCGATCGGCAGGCCGCGGCCGCGGAGCGCGGCGAGGCGCTCGGCCAGGTCGCGCAGCGCGGCGGGGGTCAGGGCCGGGTGCAGGCCGGCGTCGCGCGTGAAGCAGGCCTCGTGGGCCGGCTGGAAGTAGGCCCACACGCCGAGGCGCCCCGCGAGGGCCGCGATCTCCTCGACCCGATCGAGGTTCCACGGGCCGATCACGGTGATCGTGGCGACTGCGAGGCCGAGCCCCCTGGCGCGCTCGATCGCCGCGATCACCCGCGCGTAGGAGCCGGGCCGGTGACGCACGAGGTCGTGGACCGGCTCCGGACCGTCGAGCGAGAGGACGAGCATGTCGAGGACCGGCGCGAGCTCGGCGAGCATCCGCTCGGTCCGCCAGCCGTTGGTGTTGAGCGAGGTGAAGCAGCCGGCCCGCTTGGCGTGGCCGATGATCCGGGGGGCGTCGCGCCGCAGGAGCGCCTCGCCGCCGCTGAAGCTGGCGCGGGCCATGCCGGCCGCGCGCAGCTCGTCGATCGCGGCGCAGAACTCGGCGTCGCTCATCTCGTCGGCGGCGCGCTCCGGGATCTCGCAGTAGTCGCAGCGGAAGTTGCAGCGGTGGGTGAGGATCCAGGTGACGGTGAAGGGCAGGGCGCGGCCGCTCGCGCGCGCGACGCCGAGGCGCACGAGGTCACCTGTCCGCTGGACCAGCTTCACCGCGGACCCCCGAGCGCCCACGCGGCGGCGCCGGCGATCAGCGCGAGGGCGCGGTGGAGCCGGCGGGCGCGGGCGGGATCGCGGAGGTCCGCGAGCGCGGCGCCGAGGACCAGGCCGAGCGCGCCGGCCGTCCAGGTCGCCGCGCTGCAGCGCGGCCAGGCGAGCGCGGCGGCGAGGAGCGCGAGGACGACG
>CAZMML010000421.1:0-4404 GCA_964567335.1 uncultured Nannocystis sp.
GCCTTCTCCGCCGCGCGCGCCGCCTCGTGCTTGCCGGAGTCCTCTCGGTCCTCCACGGTCTCGCCGGTCCCGAGGATCCCCTCATCGGCCTGGCGGGCGGCTTCCATCAGAAGGTGCATGCTCGGGCGAACGATCGTCCGCGCCGGCGGCGGTCGGAAGAGCGTCTCTCGGAAGCTGCCTCGACCCACCGCGAGCATCTTGTAGAACGCCGCCTCGCCACGCGCTTCGCCCCACTGGGCGTGCACGATGTCCCCGTGCTCAAACCAGATGTAGCCGGTCCCCGCCCGGGTGTTGACGATCACGGCCTTGTCCCGGCCCGAGACCGCGATCATCTGCACGTAGTCGAAGAACTCGATCTCGATCTGGTTGCCGAAGAACCCCCGCCGAGGACCGCAGGTCTCGATCATCGACACGACCTTGTCGAGATCGATCGGCTTCTCCACCAGCCGGATCGAGCCGCCTCCCTCATACTTGCCGCGGAACTCCGGGCTGAGCGCCTCGACGATCACGATCACGGGGATCGAGGGGAAGTAGCTCCCTAGCCACTGTAGAAGCTCGGTGCCGTCGCCCGCCGTCGCGTGCAGGTCACAGAGCACCACGTCGAAGATCTCGCGCCGCAGCCGCTCGATCGCTTCACGCGCCGTGCTCGCCGTCGACGCGGCGTGACCCTCCTGGTTGAGCCGACGGTCGATCGCCGTTTGCAGCAACTTGTCGTCCACCACGACGAGCGTGTGGATCACAGTGGGAGACTGCTTGGGTCGAGCACTAGGCGGCACGAGGCCCCCTATCTTACTCTGCGCGCACTTGCGACAGGACCTCCTGCAACCTAGGAGCCTGGCTCATCGCTCGGTCTCGCGCATAGTGAATTCACTATATATCTGCTCGGATGCTGACGCTACAAAGATCGGTTTTGAGCCATTCTACGGATCATCTCTGAGTATTTTGGCCTGGATTTGCCCGTGAATGAAATTACCTCGATTGCCGAGGATTCCCCAGGCGTTTGCACTGCGACGCTCGCAAACTGTATTTTCTAACTAACGATTCAAATCGAACATCGCCGCATCGTACTGCCTCTTTGTTGAGGTGCATTACAAAATCGTCCTTCCGTGCTCGGGCCCTTTCGCCTATCCTGCCGCCATGCGCCTCTCCCTCGACGACCTGAACCTCAACGCTGCTGAACGCCTGCTCTGTGTGGAAGCCCTCAACGCCGCCGGGAGCATTGTCGAAGCCGCTCAACTGCTTGGGATCACGCGGCACGCCCTCAAGCGCCGCATCATCAAGCACCGCATCGAGTGGCCTCGGTCCAACAACGCCTCCGCGAGCGATTCCGCCTCGGCAAGCGCTTCGGCCTCTGCATCTGTGAGTGCCGCCGAGTAACCCTCGAACGGAAGACTCCTGCGCAGCGCGTGGCCCCAGCCACGCGCTGCTTCTTTTTAACGCAACATTGGGCCTTTTCGAGCACCGCCCAGGTCTTCGCGCTTCACGCGCCCCTTCGCCCCTCCCGAGATCTCTCCAGGGATCTCTCCAACTTTTTTCGCGCACCTCCCGATACGGTTTAGATTTGACACTTATTAGTTATTTTAGTATAATAGGTTTAGTTTCTTTGCGCTTTTCCGACCCTGCCAGCCTGCACAGTCGCACGTTTTCGCCCTGCTCAATGGCGAACCACACCCCAATCCTGTTCTTCTTCCCCGCTCGGATCGCGGGAAATTGTTATCCTTAAATAGGACGACGTTTTTGTAATTTTGAATACAAAAACGTCATGCCGGTTTGTGGATCCACCGAACTGCTCAGATCCGCCCTTCGGCGGGCCGATGTGGGTGATTCACGGAGTGGCGAAAGCCATCACACGTCCTCAGGCTCGCCCTCATCCGCGAGGATCTCCGCCTGAGCGCGCTCCACCTGCAGCGCCAGAGCGCGCAGCGCGTCGTGGACCTCTGGCGAGGCGTCCGGCACGCAGAGCTCGGGCCGCTTGAGCACCTCGAGCAGGCTCGTCCACCCCGACAAGAACGCGGCGAGTTGGGGACCCGAGAGGCCCTCCGTACGGCCGAGAAGGAGCTGACGGACGAGGAAGTGGAGCGGGAGCGCCGGCACCGCGATCAGAGTAACCCCGGCCGCCTTCGTGCTCCAAAAACCACGCGCGGAGTCGAAAGCCCCGCTCGCCCCGCTTCGACTATGGTTGCCCTGTGAACGACCACGAACGCCGGCTCGCCAACGTCGTCGAGGCCATCCTTGAGTCGTACCACGAGCACGGGAACATCAACCACCTCGAGGGCAGCAACCTCCCCGCGCGAAGCGAGGTCTCGGACCTGCTCGACGACCTCCTCGCCGTCGTGTTCCCCGGCTACTTCAACTACGAGCCCCTCGACGAGCTCACCGCCCGCTACTCCGTCGGCGCTCGCTGCGCCAAGATCCTCCGTAGGCTCGAACAGGTGATCTGCCGCGCCCTCGCCGTCGAGTGCGCTCGAGTGAGACCCCGCGAGGAGGAGATCCCCGGCATCGCACACGAGCACGCGATCGACCTTCTCCAGGCGATCTCCTCGATCCGCGCCCTCCTGGCCGGCGACGTCCAGGCCGCCCTCTCCGGCGACCCCGCCGCCTGCAACGACGCCGAGGTCATCATGAGCTACCCCGGCGTCATGGCGATCGCCGGTCACCGCATCGCGCACCACCTCTACCTCCGCCGCGTCCCGCTGCTCCCGCGCATGATCGCCGAGCTCCTCCACAGCCGCACCGGCATCGACATCCACCCCGGCGCGCAGATCGGCCCCAACTTCTTCATCGACCACGGCACCGGCGTCGTCATCGGCGAGACCTGCATCATCGGCGCGCGCGTCAAGCTCTACCAGGGCGTGACCCTCGGCGCCCTCTCCGTGCGCGCGAGAGATCGCTCCCCCATGCGCCGCCATCCGACCATCGAGGACGACGTCACGGTCTACGCCGGCGCGACGATCCTCGGCGGCGACACCGTCATCGGCCGCGGCTCGACGATCGGCGGCAACGTCTGGCTCACGCGCAGCGTCCCCCCGGGCACCACCGTCGTCCTCGACACGCCCTCCCTCCGCTTCCTCCCGTCGGAGGGCAAGCCCGCCTAGTCACCCCCGGAGCCGGATCCGCCCCGCCAGCGCCTCGCGGACGATCCCCTTCGTGTCTTCGTCGAAGTTGCCCTGCACGATCGAGCGCATGTAGGCCCGCTCGGTCGGCTCACTCGCCGCCCAGCGCAGCGACTTACCCTTCAGGCGCCCGAAGTTGAACACCGGCTCGTTGTCCCGCCACACGAAGCGCCGCGCCCCGTCCACGTAGCCGGAGCTCGTCACGTTCGACACCTCGTGCAGCGACTCCACCGTCAGCGCGAGGTCCTCGTAGCGCCCGAGCTGGCCCGCGAACACCTCCAGCGTGGCGATCGTGTCGGCCTCCGCCCCGTGGGCGTCCTTGAGCTCCTTGTCGCAGTAAAAGCGCATCGCCGCCGTCAGGTTGCGCGGCTCCTTCTGGTGATAGATCACCTGCGCGTCGATCACCCGCACGCCCGCGAGCTCGAAGCTCTTGCCCGCCCGCGAGAACTCGTTCTGCAGCACCCGCACGTCGAAGCGGCCGATGTTGAAGCCCGCCAGGTCGCACCCGCGCAGGTACGAGAGCAGGTCATCGGCCACCGCCGCGAAGGTCGGCTTGTCGGCGACGTCTTGGTTCGTGATGCCGTGGATCTCGCTCGCCTCGATCGGGATCCGCACCCCAGGGTTGAGCCGCCACGTCCGCGGCGGCTCGACCCCCGACGCGCTGACGCGGATCATCGAGATCTCCACGACCCGGTCGATCGCTGGGTCCGTGCCCGTGGTCTCTGTGTCGAAGAAGACCAGCGGACGCTTGAGGCCATGGAGAAAGTCGGCGAAGCGTGGGCCGAGGTCTTCCGCCGTCGGGATGGGCAGGCGTGGGCTGAGCATGGCGACGGGTGCGTTATACCCGGAACTCTTCCCGCCGGGAGACCTCCCCGCGATCTCCTATAGAGCATGAGGATCGCCCCGCGCGCCCCGCACGTGAGCTCACGTCCCGCGCGCGACCCTTCTCCCGCTCGCGCTCGTCTGCGACAACCACCCCGCCATGGAGCCCTCCGAACCCGGCCACGACTCCTACCTGAGCCACTGGGCCGACCTCGCCGCCGCCAAGACCCTCGCCGCCCACCCGGACGCCGACACCATCACCGTCGCCGCCGGCATCACCCCCTCCGGCGTCGTCCATGTCGGCAACTTCCGGGAGGTGATCACCGTCGACCTCGTCGCCCGCGCATTGCGCGACCGCGGCGCCAAGGTCCGCTTCATCTACTCCTGGGACGACTTCGACGTGCTCCGCAAGGTCCCGGAGAACATGCCGCAGCCTGACATGCTGCGCGCCAACCTCCGCCGCAGCATC
>CAZMML010000422.1:0-4399 GCA_964567335.1 uncultured Nannocystis sp.
CGGAGGACGCGGACGCGGGCGCGGCCGGGCGCGGCGGCGCGCTCCAGGTCGCGCAGGGTGAGCGCGGGTCGTCCGTCCGCGCCGAGGACCAGATCGCCGGCCTGCCACCCGAACGCGCCCGCGACGAGGCGCTGGACGACGAGGAGCTCGCCGCGCGCGGGGTCGGCGGCCTGCAGCGCATCCGCTGTCTCTTGAGACAGACCCCGCTTGCGCGCGTCGGCGAGCGCGAGCGCGCCGAACTCGACGCCGAGGTCCCACACGATCGGGCGCTCGCCGCGGCGGAGGGCGGCGAGCGCGTCGCCGATGAGGTCGATCGGGATTCCGAACTCGGAGACGCGGTGCTCCTTGCCGTCCTGGAAGGAGAATGCGGCCCACTGGGCGAGCACCTGGCCCTCGTCGTCGGCGACCGCGCCGCCGAGGCAGGGGCTCGCGCTGGTCAGGGCGAGGCGATCGAGGTTGTAGGTGCGGAAGCGCGGCGGGCGCGGGAGCGGGAGGTCGAGCGCGTCGATCGAGGCGACGCTGGTCGACTGGGCGAAGACGCGGTGCCTCGGCTTGACGCCGACCAGCCAGACGGGGTCCCCGGGGCGCAGCGAGCGAGGGGCGCAGGTGATCTCGCGGACCGGGGTGTGGCCGAGCAAGGCCGGGTCGTAGGCGAGGATCCCGTAGTTGTGCTGCGAGTGGAGAAACACGATCTCGGCCGGGATCTCGACCGCGCCCGCGACCGTCAGGGTGACGTCGCCGAGCGGCGTGGGGATCGTGTTGCGATCGACGAGGACGAGCCCGCGGGCGGCGTCGACGATCAGCCCGGCGCCGACGAAGCGGGCGGCGTGGACGCCGTCGACCTTGTAGGGGACGTTGAAGGTGACGGTCACGAGGGCGGGCTGGAGCCGGGCGATCCGAGGGTCGTCGCTGGGCGGCAGCGTGGCCGTGACCGGGGCCTGCGGAGCGGGTCGGGGCGCCGGGGCGCTGGGGCGCGCGGGCCAGAGGCCGGTGTCGTCGTCGCGCTCGCAGCGTCGCATCGCGAACCAGCGGCGGTCCATGGTGAAGGCGCTGACGTGCTCGCGGGTCGGCTGCTCGAGGTCGAACCAGCGGGCGGTGAAGGGGGCGCCGTGGGGGATCGTGGCGAGGGTCGACTCGGCGGCGTCGAGGTCGGGGGTCGGTGTGCCCGCGATCGCGGTGACGACGGCGCCGCGGTCGACGCCGAGGGGCGCGAAGAGGTAGCCGGCGCTGGCGACGTAGACGCCGGAGAGCAGCACCTGCGGCCCGCGGGCGCGCTGATACGAGAGGTCGTGGAGGACGGCGCCGCCGACCTCGAGGTAGGCCCGGGGGGTGATCGCGTGCAGGTCCCGGACCTTCGGCCGGACCTGCAGCGCCCGGCCGCCGCGCTCGAGCTCGACGGAGATCTCCTGGCCGACGCGGCGATCGAGGAGATCGGCGAGGGTCACGAAGTCGGGGATCAGGTCGCCGTCCACGCGGACGAGGATGTCTCCCGGCTCGAGCAGGCCGTCGGTCGCGCCGCTGGGGCTGCGCTTGTCGACGACGAGCAGGCCGGTGCCCTCCGGGAGCGCGGTGCGGACAAGCTGCTCGGTCTCGGGGCGGAGGCCGAGGCGGCGGAGCTCGTCGAAGGGGGTGTAGTCGAAGGTCGCGGTGAGCGTGCCGCGGGGGATCGGCGCGCCGGCGCGGAGGAGGTCGAGGGCGCGAGAGACCCGCTCGAGGGGGAGAAAGAAGCTCGACGCGGCCTGGGTCCGGCTGCCGGCGTTGAGCCCGATCACGTCACCGGCGATGTCGACCACCGGGGAGCCCGACGAACCTCCGGAGGTGTTGGACGCGGATTGAAGATAAAACGTGTTGAAATCGTTGTATTTACCGGCACCGTAGGAAGGGGCGTGGCGATCGACGCGGGCGAGCGTGCCGGCGAGGATCGAGAGCTTCTCGCCGGCGTCGTTGCCGACGACGCGGATCTCGGTGCCGACGAGGGCCTTGTCCGGGCGAAGCGCGAGGGAAGGGGGCGCGATGTAGCGCAGGGCCGCAGGGTCGTAGGCGAAGAAGCCGAAATCGTGGACAGGGTCGCGGTAGAGGGGGCGGAGCGGGATCTCCTCGTGGTTGAGGAAGACGGCCTCCGCGACGACGGGACCGGGCTGGACGACGTGGCGGTTGGTCAGGAGGATGCCGCGCGCGGCGTCGACGACGAAGGCGGTCGCCTGCGAGGTGCCGTTCCACTCGGTGTCAAAGGGGCGGGGCGCGTCGATGCGGACCGACACGACCGCGGCGCAGACACGTTCAAGGCTGCTGCGCCAGGTGGGGGGGGCGTCGACCACAGAGGTCCCTCGTAGCACTCCTCAAGGGGAGAACGCAAGCCCAGGTATGGGCGAAATTTTATCATTGAATATCCATTATTTGTCGATAATTATTGGATGTATCTTCACGGAAATGCCTGACTTCGCCAGGAGCCCATTCGTGGTTGTATCCGCAAGACCTTCGTGTGGTGCGTGACCGAGGCCCGTGGCGTCGGCGCGCTTTTCTCTTGACCTGCCTCGGAGAGGACTGCGACGCTGGCGCCATGATCGCCTGGCGCACGTTCTCTTACCCGGCTGCAGCCCTCGCCATCCTCCTTGGAGCTTGCGGAGACAACGAAGAGCCCTCGACAGGGTTGTCTGCGGCGTCCAACAACGGGTCCTCCTCCGGCTCTGAGTCCGGAGGCTCGGGCTCGAGCGGAGGATCGACCAACGTCCAGCCGACCGACGGGGGGAGCGAGAGCGCCAGCGAAGGGACCACGAACTCGACGCCGGGCACCTCCACCGACCCCGGGACCAGCACGGACGCGACGACCACGACGACGACCACAACGACGAGCACGACCGGGATGCCGGGGGCGTGCGGCGACGGGATGATCAACCCGAACGAGCAGTGCGACGGCGCGAACCTCAACGGCTTCGACTGTACGAGCCTCGGCGCGGGCGGCGGGACGCTCGCGTGCGACCCGATGAGCTGCACCTTCGACACGTCGATGTGCGATCCCAACGGCGGCACCACTGGCTGAGATCCTGCGCGACGCACCGGCGACTCGGCTCGGCGTAGGTCCGCTCTTCGCGGCCTGCGCCGCGCTGTTTTTGTGGACGGCGCCCGGGCGGATCGTCTTCCCCGACGACGAAATCGTGTTTCAAACGACGGCGTCGCTCGTCGATCACGGGACGCTCGCCATCGCGGGGATCCCACGGCGGACAGGCGAGCCGAAGGGGCGGCCGAGCGGGACCTTCGGCTGGGCGACGGGGGTGGACGGGCGCCGCTACGGCTTCTTTGGCCACGGGCTCTCGCTGGCGGCGGCGCCGCTCTACGCGTTCGCGCGCGCGACGGCTCCGGTCGTGCCCTTCGCGTGGACGCGGGCGCCGCGCCCGGACCACTACACCTTCCACGTCCGGACCGCGGAGGCCGACTGGCTGCGGATCGTCGTCAGCCTGACAGGCTGCCTGATCACCGCGGCGACGGCGGCTGCGCTCGCAGCATGGCTCGCGCGCGTCGGGTTCTCCGGCCGCGCGTCGCTGTGGGCGGCGATCGCCTACGCGACCGGGACCTCGGCGTGGCCCTACTCCCGGACCTTGCTCAGCGAGCCGCTCTCGGCGCTCCTGCTGGTGCTGGCCGCGCGCTGGATCGCCGACGCGGGGGCGCTGCGCGGGCGCGATGAGGCGGCGGCGGACCGCCGCCTCTGGGCCGCAGGGGCGGTCGCGGGGCTGCTGCCGCACGTCCACGTGCTCGGGCTGCTGGCGTGGCCCTGCCTCGCGCTCTACGCGTGGATGGTCCCGAGGACAGGTGTGAAAGAGCAGGACCGAAGCGCCTGGTCGATCGCGCGGGCGGAGCGCCGCGGGTGGATCGGCGCGGCGCTCCTGACGGCGCTCGGCGGGGCGGGGCTGCTCGCCTCGCAGTGGCTGCGCTTCGGCGACCCGCTCGAGACGGGCCGCTACGGCCACTACAGCGGGTGGTGCTGGCCCTGGGAGGGGCTATGGGCGCAGATGCTGGCGCCAGGGCGGAGCTTCTGGGTCTACTCCCCGGCCGCGTTGCTGGGGCTGGTCGGCGCGGCGGCGGCGTGGCGACGGGCGCCGGCGGCGGTCACGCTCGCGTGCGGGCTGCTGGCGACGCGGTGGGTGTTCGTCTCGGCGCGGACCGATTGGTGGGGCGGCTGGGGGATCGGGCCGCGCTACCTGGTCCCGGCGATCCCCTTCGTGATGCTCGGCTTCGCGGCGGCGGTCGAGGGGCTGCCGCGGCGATCGGCGTGGGCACGGCGCCTCTTCTGGGCGGCGCTGGCGGGCGCGGTGGCGCTGACCTGCCACCTGGCGACGCACTCGATCTTCGAGTGGATGTCGGCGCTGCTGGACGACCCCCGCCTGGAAGGCGGCCCCTACCT
>CAZMML010000423.1:0-4372 GCA_964567335.1 uncultured Nannocystis sp.
TGGCGGTGGAGGTCGTCCAGGGCCCACGCGAGCGAGGTCGCGGTGGTCTCGTGGCCGGCGACGATGAAGCTCTGGAGCTGGTCGAAGATCTCGGACTCCGCGAGCGCGTCGCCGCCCTCGTCGCGCACGGTGAGGAGCAGGCTGAGGATGTCGTCGCCCGGGCGGGCGCGCTTCTCCTCGATCAGCGCCCGCATGGTCGCGTGGAGCGCCCGGGCGTGCCGCTGGAACCTGGCCCAGGGCCCCAGCCCGCCGAACTCGCGCTGCATGAAGCGGAAGGCGAGGAGCGGACTGAAGGCCTCGACGGCGGCCAGGATCTCGCGGTGGAAGGACTCGACGCGGGCGTCGCCCCGGACGCCGAAGAGCGCCTCGATGATGACGTCGAGGGTGATCCCCTGGGTGGTCGTCAGGGCCGGGGCGCGGGCGCCGACCTGCCAGCGATCGAGCCAGCGTAGAGCAGCCGCGCGGACGACCTCGCCGTAGGCGCGCATGCGGTCGCCGTGGAAGGGCGGCATGAGCAGCTTGCGCGCGCGGCGGTGCCGCTGGCCGGACATGAGGAAGATCGAGCCCTGGCCGAGGATCAGCCCCAGCGCGTCGCTCGCTCCCGGCGCGAAGGCGTCGGGGTCGCCGGAGAAGATCGCCTTGACGCCCTCCGGGTCCCAGGTGATCACCATCGGGCCGCCGCCGAGGATCGGCACGGTGAAGGGATCGCCGTAGCGGGCCGCCATCGCGTCGAGGCTGGCGAAGGGGCTGCGGAAGCTGAAGATCTGCGGGAGGGCGCTGCGCGGGCCGTGCGGGAGGGTCGCCTGGACCATGGCGCACGGTAGCGTCCGGTGGGGCCTCGGCCAAGGGGCGGAGTGAGTCGTGGTAGAGCGGGGGGCATGGACCTCGGGCTCAGCGGAAAGGTCGCCATCGTCACCGGCGGGAGCGAGGGGATCGGGCGCGCGACGGTGCGGGCGCTGGCCCGCGCGGGGGCGCGGGTGGTCGCGTGCGCGCGGCGTCCGGAGCCGCTCGAGGCGGCCGCGCGAGAAGTGTCTGAAGAGACAGGTATCGCGGTGAGGGCGGTGTCCGCGGACGTCCGGCGCCCGGAGGATCTCGAGCGGGTGGTCGCGGCGGCGGCGGCGCTCGGGCGCGTCGACGTGGTGGTCAACAACGCCGGGACCTCGCGGGCCGCGGCCTTCGAAGCGGTGAGCGACGCGGCGTGGCAGGAGGACCTCGAGCTCAAGCTCTTCGCGGCGGCGCGCCTGATCCGGCTCGCGCTGCCGCACCTGCGCGCGGCCGGCGGCGGCGCGGTGGTCAACCTCCTCAACATCGGCGCCAAGCAGCCGGGGGCGGCGTCGCTGCCGACCTCGGTCAGCCGCGCCGGGGGGCTGGCGCTGACGAAGGCGCTCTCGCGCGACCTGGCGCCGGACCGGATCCGGGTCAACGCGGTGCTGATCGGGCTGGTGAAGAGCGGCCAGCACGACCGCCGCTGGCGGGAGGTCGGCGGCGATCGGGAGGCCTTCTACGCCGCGCTCGCGCGGCAGCGGCAGGTGCCCCTCGGGCGCGTCGGCGAGGCCGAGGAGGCGGCCGATCTGATCGCCTTCCTCGCCTCTCCGCGCGCGGCCTTCATCACCGGGGCGGGGATCAACCTCGACGGCGGGGCGTCCGCGGTGGTGTAGCGGGGGAGGGGAGGGTCAGGCCTCGTGCGCCTCGCCGCTCGCCGACGCGCGGGCGCGGAGGCCCCGCTCGAGCGCCGCGCGGAGCCCGGAGAGCTGGACCGGCTTGGCGACGTAGTCGTCCATCCCCGCGTCCCGACAGCGCGCCTCGTCGCCGCTCAGGGCCTCGGCGGTCATGGCGATGATCCACGGCTGTGAGCCGGGCAGGGGTCGACCGCGGATCTCGCGGCACGCGGCGAGGCCGTCGAGCACCGGCATCTGCACGTCCATGAGGATGATGTCGTAGGGGCGCCGCTCGGCCGCGCGGACCGCCTCGGCGCCGTCGTTCGCCACGTCCGCGCGATACCCCAGCGCACCGAGCATCCGCAGCGCGATCCGCTGGTTGATCGAGCTGTCGTCGACCAGCAAGAGGCGCGCCGGGTTGCGCCCGACGGGGACCGGCTCCGCCTCTTGCGTCGGCGTCGCCCCGATCAGCGCGGCGCCGAAGATCCGCTGCAGCGCGTCGTGCAGTTGGGAGCGCTTGATCGGCTTGCCGAGCACCGCGGCCGCGCCCGGTCGCCGCATCGCCTCGCCGAGTCGGTGCATCGTGGCGAGGATGATCCTGGGGATCCGCGCCTCGCTCGGGTCGAGCGTGGGGGCGTCGAGCGAGACATCGACGACCCAGAGGTCGACCGGCTCCGACCCGATCGCCTCGCGGGCCTCCGCCAGCGTCGCGTGGCCCTCGGCCCGCATGCTCCACCCGGCGAGCAGGTCGGCGAGCGCCTCGCGCACGGCGGGGCTACGCTCGACGATCAAGGCCCGCTTGCCGGCGAGCCACGGCGCCGGGCTCGACCTTGGCGCCTCGTCGGCGACCCGCAGCGCGATCGTGAACCAGAACTCGCTGCCGCGTCCGAGCTCGCTCACGACGTCGATCTCGCCGCCGAGCAGCTCGACCAGGCGCTTGCAGATCGCCAGCCCGAGCCCGGTGCCGCCGTAGCGGCGCGTCGTCGTCGCGTCGACCTGGGTGAAGACCTGGAAGAGCGCGCCGATCCGGTCGGCGGGGATCCCGATCCCGGAGTCCTCGACGGAGAAGCGCAGCCGGTCGGCGCGCCGCGAGACCCGCACGCGCACGTCGCCCTGCGTCGTGAACTTGACCGCGTTGCCGACCAGGTTGGCGAGGATCTGGCGCAGCCGCGTTGGGTCGGAGACGCAGCTCTCGGGGCAGTCGGGCTCGAATTGACAGGCCAGCCCGATCCCCTTGTCCGACGCGGTCGAGGCGAAGAGGTCGAGCACCTCCTCGACGCAGGTGCGCAGGTTCACCTCGCGCAGATCGAGCTCCAGCTTGCCCGACTCGATCTTCGAGAAGTCGAGGATGTCGCCGATGACGCCGAGCAGCGCCTTGCCGCTGCTGCGGATGATCTCGGCGCACTCGCGCTGCTCCGGGGTCAGCCGCGAGTCGAGCAGCACGCTCGCCATCCCGATCACGCCGTTCATCGGCGTCCGGATCTCGTGGCTCATCGCCGCCAGGAACTCCGACTTCGCCTGCGACGCCTTGAGCGCCGCGGCGCTCGCCGCCTCCGCCGCCGCGCGGGCGCGCGCGGCCTCGTCGAGCGCGACGGTCAGCGCCGCGTGCTGCTCCTTGATCCGGATGTCGTTGTGCGCCGCGTCGACCCGCAGCCTGTACACCAGCCGATTGATCACGAAGCCGAGGATCGCCGTCGCCGTCATGTTCATGAGCAGCCCCGGCCGCGGGCCCTCGGGCATCGCCAGCAGCGGCGCCAGCGCCCCCGCGAGCCCGGCGCCGAACACGAGCACGGCGAGGCGCGCGGGCACCACGCAGATGACGCCGAAGAAGAACACCACCGCCATGGCGAAGCCCGCGTTCGGCTCGAACCACTCGTAGAACCCGAGCAGCCCGCACATCGCGGCCAGCGTCGCGGCGAAGAACGCCGCGACCTCGCCCTGCGTGCGCCGCCCCCGATCCCGCCGCGCCGTGAAGACCCTCGCCGTCCACGCGGTGGCGACGATCAGCGCGGCGACGCGCAGCCGCAGGAGCCAGGGGCCCGCGGCGAGCGCCTCCGGGGTGCCATAGCTGGCGACGACCATCCGGTCCACCCAGACGTAGATCAGCATCACGCCCGCGATCACCGGCGCGAAGATCCGCGCCCGTGCGTCGGTCTCGGCGATCAGGCTCGCTTCGATCTCCGGCGCCGCCGCAGGCGCGCGGGCGTGGGTGGAGGACGGCTCGCGCATCTCACCCCTGCGTACAGGCCGCGGCGAGTGTACGAGCAGCCTCGCGGGCCGGGCAAGGCGAACGCAGCGCTGCTCTTGCGTGACACTCTCGACGCCGCCCCCGCCGCGCGAGGCCGTGCAACGCGCCTCGCTGCGTCGACGCGCGATCACGTGCGCCACGCTCGCTGACGTCGTCAACGCGAGAGCATGCCGACGTGGTTCACGATGAGCAGGACGATCACCTCGTCGGCGCGACCCTCCCTGAGGGGGGTACGGGAGGGCGAGTCGCGCGGAAGCCGCCCCAAAACGCGACTGGGCCCGACACGAGGTCCGCGCGCGACCTCCTCGCGCGGCATGGACGACGCCTGTCGTCGAGCCCGAGCCGCCGCCTGCGAAGCAGTCGGTGCCGAGGGCGCCTGGAGCGGCGCCTATCTCCAGCACCGCGAGCGCCGGGGCCCGGGCCTCCCGCCTCTCAGCGACCCCTTCGGCGCCCCGCTCACGCCGGG
>CAZMML010000424.1:0-4359 GCA_964567335.1 uncultured Nannocystis sp.
GAGGAGGGCGATGATCGTCGGCGCGACGAGCGGACCGAGCGCGACGCACGCCCGGAGCAGCACGCCGTGGGCGCTCGGCGAGGGCGAGCCGGCGGCGCTGGTGAGATCGATCGGCCCGGGGAAGCGCGCGGAGAGGCGGGCGAGCCCCTCGGCGTCGAGCCGGCGGAGGGCCTCGAGCCGCGCGGGATCGTCGGGCTCCCGGAGGTAGGCCTCGATCGGGTCCTCCGACTCGGCGACGGCCGTCGCCGCCGAGGGCTCGTGGGGACCGCTCCCCTCGGGCGCTCCGGTCTCTCCCTCGGCGGCCGGCTCCGGCGCGTCGGGCTCGGGCGTCGGCGACGCGGGCGCCGGCGCGGCGAGGTCGGCGGGCGGCGGGGCCTCCGCGACGGGCGCCGCGGACTCGGCCGCTGCGTGTTGCGCCATGTCCTCCGCACCAGGTCCTTGAGCGCCGGTCGCAGCGGGCTCCGCCTCCGCGCCGTCCTCCCCGCGGGGTCGCACGAGCCGGGGCATCGTGAGCGCGACGACCTCTGGGCGCGGGTCGTTCTTGCCGCGGCGCCGACCGGCCCGCGGGTGGATCAAGGTCGCGGGGATCGACAGGGTCGGCGCGGGGGTCTCGTCGGCGGGGCGCTCGCGCCGCCCCATCGGGTGGGGAGCGGCGCTCATCGCGGTCGGGCGCCGCAGCGTGGAGGGGATCACGAGGACCGGGTCGGGCTTCCTCCGGCGTCGCGGCGCCCCGGTCGCCCCGGGGGGGGCGAGCAGGTTGGGCATGTTCAAGGTCGCCGCGCTGTCGCCAGGCTCCGGGGCCGCGGGCGGGCCCTCCGCGGCGACGCTCGCCTCATTCGCGTCCGCGGCCCGCGGCGAGGCGGCGCTCGCCTCGCTGGCCGCCGCGGTCTCCGCGGCTGGTGCGGTATCTGGCGCAGCCGTGGGCGAGGCGGCGCTCGCCTCGCTGGCCGCCGCGGTCTCCGCGGCGGGTGCGGTGTCTGGCGCAGCCGTGGGCGAGGCGACGCTCGCCTCGCTGGCCGCCGCGGCCTCCGCGGCTGGCGCGGCGTTCGGGGCCGCCGTGGGCGAGGCGGGGCTCTCCTCCCCCGAGCTCGCCGACGCCGCGAGCGTCGCCTCCCTCGCCTCGACCGGGGCCTCGCTCGCGCTCGCATCGCTCGGGCCCGGGCTGGGTCCGCTCGCCGCGTCGCTCGGGCCCGGAGCCGCGGCGCGCGGCGGCTCTCCGAGCTCCCGGTCCTGAAGGACAGGCCCGTCGACCTCTTCGAGCGCCTCGAGCGCGGCGCCGGCCGCCTCGAAGAGATCCTCCGCAGCTCGAGCCGCCGCGCTCGAGGCCTCCGAGTCCGCCGCAGAAAGCACCTCCGCCGGACTCGCCTCGTCGCCCGCCACGGCGGACGACGCGTCTGGCGCCGGGCCATCGGCGCCGCTCACCTCGCTCGTGGCCGCGGGCGCCTCGCTCGCGGATACGGGCGTCAGGGGCAGGTCCTTCGGCGGCGCCGCCTCGCTCGCGGCATCCGCCGCCGCTTCCGCCGCCGCCGCTTCGCTGCGCACCGCCGGAGGAGGCGTGGACGCGACCGCGGACGCGTCGTTCTCGCGGGCGGACTGCGTCGCGCGCGGGGCGTCCTCCTGTGGGTCGTCTGTCGCGGAGAGTGCCGCGAAGCGAGCGACCAGCGGGCTGTCGGGGCCGAAGGCCTCGCCCTCGCCGACCGCGGGTGGCGCGGGCGTCGCCGGTGCCGGCGTGGGCGCCGCGCCCGACTCGTCGCGCCGGATCGGGTTGGTCAGGGTGATCACCGCGCGCGCGCGGATCGGGCGCGCGGGGCCCCGCGGGCGCTCGGTCGCCGGCGCGCCCGGCTCGCGCGACGGGGCGGTGGGGCTCGCCGCTGCCGGCCGCGGTGTGGGCGACTCCACCGCGTCGGCGGGCGCGGCGGGCTGGCCCACCATCTCCGAGGCGTTGCGCGCGACGATCGTGCTGGTGAAGGGCGAACGCGGCGCCTCCCCCGGCACGACGACCCGTCCGGGCTCCGAGATCGGAAGGACGCCCGCGCCCGGCGTGTCGGGGATCGGCGGGGGCGTGACGGGTCGGAGCGGAAGGTTGAGGGCGGGCGGCCGCGACGGCGCCCGCGCGGAGTCGGAGCCGGGGGGCGCGACCGGGATGTTCCAGCCGAGCAGGCGCAGCAGCGACTCGAGGCTCTGCCGCGCCGTCTCGCAGAGATCGCGGGTGGCAGCTCGCTCCGCGGGGTCGAAGGCGACGCCCGCGCGATCGAGGTAGAGCATCAAGACGGTGCGACCGCTGGCGACCACCCGCTCGAAGACGCAGGGGATCCCGAGCGGCTGACCGACGGCGAAGGAGAGGCTCGGCTCGGTCAGGAGGGTGAAGGGCTCCTGGCCCATCACCGCGCGATCGAGGAGGCCGCCCTCGGGCAAGGGGATCACGAGCCCCTCGGTGAGGCGCAGCGCGCTGCCCGGCGCGGCGAGCACCCGCAGGCCCTCCCGCTTGACGCCGAAGAGGCCGACCCGCGGGGCGATGATCGCGGCGGCGCGGACGAGGGCCTCGGTGATCCGATCGCGCTCGCGCGCCCCGGCGAGCGCCGCGCGGGCGGCGGTCAGGCGCTGCGCGAGCGGCAACACGACGGTCGGGGAGGCCGGCGAGGGGCCCGAGCGTCGCCTCGCCGGTTCGATCGGGTTCGTCCGGCTCGGTTCGGGCTTGTCCTTGGGGCCAGGTAGGGCCGCAGGGGCGGTCGCCGCGACGGGCGTCGCGGGCGCCGCGGGCGTCGCGGGCGCGGGCGCGGGCGTCGCCGCGGGCGCCGCCGTCCCCGCGGGCGCGACCTCCGGCGGCTTCGTGACCGAGACCTCCGGCGCTTCCTCGGGCGCCGCGGGCTCGACCGGCTCAGGTCGCAGCGGCCGCGGGGGCTCGGACTGGAGCGGACGCGCGGCCGGCTGCCGGCCGCTCGCGGGGCGCACCGGGGTCGTGTCCGCAGGGACAGCCGGACGTCCGGGCCGGCGCCCCGTGACCTCGGCGGGCGCGGCGGCGTCGTCGTCGCGGCCCGACTCGCGGCGGCGGAGCCCCTGGAGGTAGTCGAGCACGACCAGGGCGTAGCGCGGCGAGAGGATCGCGCCGCTGCGCTCGGCGGCCACCTTGGCGAGGCAACACTCGGGCGCGACGACGGGATAAAAGCCGCGGATCTGGCGGTAGAGCTGGCCGAGCTTGGCGTCCGGGAGATCGGGGTGGACGGCGACGATCGTCTGCCCGGCCTCGGCGGCGAGGGGGATCGCCCAGCCGATGTCGACCAGATCCTTCGGGACCGCGTCCCAGGGCCGCTGCGGCCCGCGCTCGAGCAGGCGGACGGGCGCGCTCGGCAGGCCGCACGCCTCGCACAGCGCCTCGTCCAGTTGAGCCGGCGTGAGCAGCCCGAGCTCGAGCAGCGCGGTGTCGAGGCTGCCCCCCGCGTTCTGTTGCCGCCGCGCCGCGACCTCGAGGTCGCCCGGCGAGACGAGGCCGTGAGATTCGAGGTGGCGCAGCAGCAGGCTCAATGTTCCCTCACCACGTACGTGCCGGTCAGGTAGTCGTGGAGCGCCCGCTTCTCGCGATCGAAGGCCATCCACAGCGAACCGAGCCCGCCGGGGACGAGCCCCACGGCGGTGCCCGCGAGCCGGAAGATCGCGCGCCACGGCCCTACCGGGCCGCCAGCACGGCGGACGACGCGGATCCCGACCAGCTTCTGCCCGACTGTCCTCCCGGACAGGGCGATGAAGAGCACGAAGTAGAGCGCCGCCATGCCGAGGAAGGGCGAGAGCCAGACCACGACCTCGACCGGGTCGACGGTCAGGAGCTCGAGCGCGCCCGCCCACGAGGGCGACGCGAGGAGCCCGCCCGCTGGGTTCGGCGCGCCGAGCAGCCGCTGCAGCGCGTAGTGCAGCGGCCCCGCCGTCAACAAGAGCAGCGCGCCGTCGACCGCGAACGCGAGGAGCCGGCGCCAGAAGCCGGCGACGCGCGCGGGCACCAGCGCCTGGCCGCAGGCGGGGCATGTCGGACGTTCATCCTTGGCGAGGGCCATGTCCAGCGGCGCATCGCAGCTCGGACACGGCTCGGGTCGCTCTCTTCGAGACCAAAGCGCCATCGCGGGGCACCATATCACGGCGGCCCGCGGCGCGCGGCCGATGTATGTTCATGCGAAGAGCAAGCGAGCGAGCCCGACCATCGCCGCCGTCCCGGTGCGGAGCACGTAGGGGCCCAGCCCGAGCGCGACGAACCCGGCCGCCCGCAGGGCAGCGACCTCCTCCGCGGTCAAGCCGCCCTCAGGGCCGACCAGCAAGCGCGCCCCGCGGGCGGGCGCGGGCGCACGCCCCGGCTCGGCCGCGCGCAGGTCC
>CAZMML010000425.1:0-4350 GCA_964567335.1 uncultured Nannocystis sp.
CCCACGAGCTCGCCGACGGCCCGAGCTCCCGCGCCCGACCGATCGACGAGATCATGCGCAGCGCGGACCCCGTGCCGACGCTCTACGTCCGCGGCGGCGGCGCCTCGACGCTGATCCTCTGCGGCCTCTTCCACCTCGATCACGCGGCCGCCGAGTCCTTCCTCGCGCTGCTCCCCGAGGTCCTCCACCTCCGCGCCTCCGAGCGAGGCGCGCGCGCCGCCTGGATCCGCTCGACCCTCGAGCGCATGCTCGCCGAGTCCCGTGAGCGCCGCGAGGGCTTCGAGGCCGTCGTCACCCGCCTCGCCGACGTCGTCTTCGTCGAGCTCCTCCGCAACTCGGCCCTCGGCGCCAGCCGCGGCTGGCTCGCGGCCCTCCACGACGTCCAGATCGGGCGGGCGCTCGCGCTGCTCCACGCCGACCCGCGCGCCCGCTGGGACGTCGACCTGCTCGCCTCCCGCGTCGGCATGTCGCGCACCCGCTTCTTCGCCCGCTTCTCCGAGCTGGTCGGCGAGCCCCCCGCCGCCTACCTCGCCCGCTGGCGCATGAACGTCGCCGCCGACATCCTCCGCCGCGAGGACGTCTCGACCGCCCACGTCGCCGAGGCCGCCGGCTACTCCTCCGAGGAGGCCTTCGCCCGCACCTTCCGCCGGCACCTCGGCATGTCGCCCGCCGCCTACCGCCGCTCCCTCCGCCCGACCGGCTCCTGACCACGCGCCCGCGCCCCCACCCGATCCCCGCCCGCGCTATCCTGGCGAGGTGCAGCGCCTGCTCCTGGGCCTCGCGCTCCTCGCTTGCCGTGCGTCGCCGGATCCGGCCGCGCGCGCAGGGAAGAGCGCGGCGCCGCCGACCGCCGCCATCGCGCCGGCCGCGCGCGCCGCCGACCGCGACGCCGACGGCGTGCCCGACGCACAGGACGGATGCCCCGACGAGCCCGAAGATCTCGACGCCTTCGAGGACGGGGACGGCTGCGTCGACCGCGACAACGACCGCGACTCGATCCCCGACGCTCATGAGCTCCGCGACGGCCGCTGGACCAACTGCGATCGCCGCCTCGAGAACGGGGTCGAGATCGACTGCCGCAACCGACCGGAGGACTTCGACGGCGACGCCGACCACGACGGCTGCCCTGACATCCTTTGCATCGACTCGTGTAAGTTGTTCCTGGGTACCCTGCACGTGGACCGACAGGGTCGACCCATCGGCGACGCGTCCAACGTGCTCGACGAGGTCGCCGCAGCCCTAGCGGCCGCGCCCTCCTTCCACGCTTGGGTCGAGGCCCACCTCGACGATCGGCGCGACGCCAGGCGGGCCCGAGAGCTCACGAACCAGATCGCCCGGGACGTGATCGAGGAGCTCGTAGGCCGCGGCGTCGCCCGCGAACGCCTCGAAGCGATCGGGTGGGCCGATGAGAAGCCGATCGCGCACAACACCACCGCGGCCGGTCGGGCCCGCAACCGGCGCGTGGAGTTCAAGCTCAAGACGGACGGCTGCTGCCGCCCGATCCCGCACGGGGCGGCCGCGGACGCGCGCGGCGCCGCACACGACTGCAAGTGACGCACGCGACGCCGCCAATCGCCGCTCCCTCCCCACGGGCTCCCGACGCCCGCGCGCCCCCGCGCGCGGGGGCCTTGTCAGGCGCGCGCCGCGGGTGCGAAGATGCGCCATGCTTCGAGGACCGCTCTTCTCGCTGCTCGCCGCGTCGCTGGCCGCTTGCTCGTCGCCGGCCCCGACCCCCGACCCGATCGCGCAGGCCAAGGCCGCGCCTCCGCCCGAGGCCGCGGACGTGCGCTCAGACCTGCCCCCCGAGCTCAGCGAGGAGGACCTGCGGCAGGTCCTCGATCCGCTCAAGGTCGACGCGCGCCGGACCTGCAACGGGGTCAACCACGGCAAGGAGATGGTGGAGATTGAGCTGACGATCGCCGGCTCGACCGGGATCGTGTCGCACACGAGCGTCGCGCTCGACGGCGGCAACCCGGCGCTCGGCACCTGCGTCGCCAACGAGCTCGCCCGCGCCGTGTTCAAGCCGACGCGCAAGGCCTCGACCCGCACGCGGGTCAAGGTCACCTTCTGACCGCGCTCAGCCGGAGAGCCACACGAGGAAGCTGGTGACCACCGCGCCGGCCGTGACGCCGCCCATCGGCGCCAGCAGGTACTTGTAGACCGTCTTGCGCCGGAGCACGGCGAGCAGGACGGCGCGGTTGAGGGCGTATAGCAGGTGCGTGGCGGCGCCGTAGCAGACGAGGAAGAGCGCCGTCTCGAGCCGGATGTCGCCGCTCATCTGCGCCGCCAGGAATTGGTAGTGGAAGAGGTCGACGGCGCCGGCGCTCCCGAGCAGGAACGCCGTCGTCCACGCGGCGCTCAGCGCCGGGTGTTCGCGCGCCAGCACCCGGACCCGGACCCGGGCGATCACCGCGATCACCGCGAAGAGCACGAAGGGCGAGAGCCCGAGGAAGAAGATCCGCACCTCGAACTTCCCGTGCATGAAGAAGTCCTTGGCGAAGGAGGCGCCGAGGATGAACGCGCCGAGGTAGGTCGCGGCGATCTCCACGCGGTCGTCGCGGGAGATCGTCGCGTCGTCGGCGGGCGCGGGACGAGGGTCGCGCTGCAAGCGCTAACGATCGACGCCCGCCGGCCTCCGGTCAACCCCGCCGCGCGAGGCCCGGGCGCGGCCCGTCGGCGCTCCAGGTCTCGGGCGCCCCCCGCTAGGGCCCGGCCGTGTGGGTCAGCAGGAACGCGAGGGTGTCAGCCTCGCGGGCGATCGTCTGGCGCAGCAGGTCGGCCCCGCCGTGGCCCGCGCCGCGCTCGACGCGGAGCAGCGTCGGCGCGTCCGAGGCGTGCTGGATCGCCGCGGTGAACTTGCGGGCGTGCATCGGGTCGACGCGGTCGTCGCTGTCGGCGGAGAGCATCAGCAGCGCCGGGTAGCGCGTGCCCGCCTCGACGCGGTGGTAGGGCGAGTAGGCGAAGAGCACCGAGAAGTCCTGCGGGTCGTCCGGGTCGCCGTACTCGGGGATCCACGTCTTGCCCGCGCCGAACTTGTGGTAGCGGACCATGTCGAGGAGGGGCACCGCGCAGGCGGCCGCCCGCGCAAGCCCCGGGCGCTGGGTGATCGTCGCGCCGACGAGCAGGCCGCCGTTGCTGCCGCCGAGGATCGCCAGGTGGTCCGAGTCGGTGTAGCCGCGCTCGATCAGCGCCTCCGCGGCCGCGATGAAGTCGTCGAAGACGTTCTGCTTGCGCTCGCGCGCGCCGGCCCGGTGCCACTCCTCGCCGAACTCCCCCCCGCCGCGGAGGTTGGGGACCGCGTAGAGCCCGCCGCGCTCCACCCACGCGACCGCCCGGGCCGAGAAGGCCGGCGTCATGCTCACCGCGAAGCCGCCGTAGCCGGTCAGCAGCGTCGGCGTCCGACGGTCCGGCGGCGCGTCCCGCAGGCGCACCACGAACATCGGCACCCGCGTCCCGTCCCGCGAGCTGTACCAGAGCTGCTCGACGAGGAAGCGCTCGGCGTCGACCGGGAGCTCGACGCGCTGCCACACGCGCGTCTCGCCGCTCGCCATCGACGTCTCGTAGGTCAGGCTCGGCTGCGTGAACGACGAGAAGGTGAAGTAGGCGCGGTCGTCGGCCGGGTCCCCGACGAGGCCGCCCGCGCTGCCGAGCCCGGGCAGCGGCAGGTCGCGGAGGTGCGCGCCCTCCAGGTCGTGGACGGCGACCCGCGTGTGCGCGTCCTGCAGGTAGTGGAGCACCAGCCGCCCGCCGACGACCTGGATCCCCTCGAGCGTCGCGTCTGTCTCCGGGACCAGCTCCCGCCAGCGCTCGCGCTCGGGCGCGTCGGCGTCGGCGACCAGGACCCGCCCGCGCGGCGCGCCCTCGTCGGTGTGGACGTAGAAGCGGCCACCCCAGGCGGCGAGGCTGTAGTTCGCGGGACGACCGACCACCAGCGCGCGCCACTCCGCCTCGCCGCGCTGCAGATCGCGGACGTAGAGGTCGCTGCGGTTCCACCCGTGCTGGTGGCGGAGGAAGAGCCAGCGCCCGTCGCGCGAGACCCACGCGCCGACGAAGCGCGAGGGGTCGCCGGTCGATGGCGCGACCAGCGTGTCCTCGGAGACAGGCGTTCCCACGCGGTGGAAGCGGACCTCGGCGCGGCCCGGCAGCTCGGAGGGCGGGATCGCCGGGTCCGTCGGCAGCGCCACGTAGTAGAAGCCCGCGCCGTCCGGCGTCCAGCTCGGCGCTGCGTAGCGGGCGCCCTCGATCACCTCCGGCCGATCCTCGCCGGAGCCGAGGTCGCGGAGGTAGAGCGTCGCCGCGTCGGCGTTGTTGCGGCTCAGCTTGTACGCGACCAGCGCCCCGTCGTGGCTC
>CAZMML010000426.1:0-4344 GCA_964567335.1 uncultured Nannocystis sp.
TTGCAGCTCCTGCCGCGAGAGCACGCGGCCCGGGTTGTCTGCGAAGTAGCGGAGGAGGTCGAACTCGAGGCGCGTGAGTTTGACCTCGTGACCGTCCATACGAGCCTCGCCTCGCTCGCAGTTGATGACGGCGCCGCCAAAGCTGATGACGGCGGTGATGTCGGCGGCCGGAGGGGGCTGTGCGCTGCGCTCCCATGTCCGTCGGCGGAGCAGTGAGCGGACCCGGGCGAGGAGCTCGCTGAGCTCGAAGGGCTTCACGAGGTAATCGTCGGCGCCGACCTCAAGTCCGCGGACACGGTCGTCGGTGGCGTCGCGGGCGGTGAGCATCAGCACAGGGGTGTAGTTACCGCCCTCGCGCAGGCGCTTGCACAGGTCGAAGCCGTCCGTGTCGGGGAGCATCACGTCGAGGACGATCGCGTCGTAGCGCTGTTGAAGGAGGAGCTCGGCGGCGCGTCGGGCGGTGACCGCGAGGTCGACGGAGTAGCCCTCGAGCTCAAAATTGAGCTTGAGGCCGGCGGCGAGGTGCTGCTCGTCCTCGACGACGAGGAGGCGGGTGTTGAGGGGTCCTGCCATAAGTCAGAGGGAGCGGGGGCGAGAGGGGAGGATCACGCGGAGGGTGGCGCCCAGGCCAGAGCCGGGGGAGAGGGCCTCGACGCGGCCGCCGAGGGAGCGAACCAGGGCGTTGACGACGAAGAGGCCGAGGCCAGTGCCGCGGCGCTCCCTCACGGCCTCGTCGGGGACCCGGTAGAAGCGCTCGAAGATCCGGCGGAGGTGGGTGCGAGGGATGCCGATCCCGCGGTCCTGGACCTCGATCGTGACGTGTCCCTTCGGACCCGCGGCGGCGGTCACGGTGACCTGCGGCGGCGTGTGCGAGTACTTGATGGCGTTGTCGACGAGGTTCTCGAGGACCGCGGAGAGGGCGACCTCGTCGGTGGTGATCACGAGATCTTCGGGGATCTGGACCCGGACCGCCCCTTCGGGGACGCGGGCCCGCCTGGCCGCGCCCGCGGCGCTGCGCGCGGCCAGGTCCGCGAGCGAGATGTCGGAGAGGTGCTGCGAGGGGCGGAGGTCACCGGTCAGGCGCGTGGCGGTCAGGACGCGGTCGATGAAGGCGGTGAGCCGCTCGACGTCGTCGAGCATCATGTTGCGGAGGAGCTCTTGTTGCCCGTCGGGGAGGTCCGGTCGGGCCAGGGTCTCGAGGCAGAGCTTGAGCGCGGCGAGGGGGCTCTTCAGCTCGTGGGTGACGGAGTCGATGAAGCTGGTCTGGCGCCGGACCTCGCGGATCTCGCGGACGAGGAAGACGGTAAAGAGGATAAGGACCGTCATGATGACGGTGAGGGCGCCGATCCCGGTGGCGAGGAGCCAGGTGTTGCCGCGGATGTCGGCGGCGAGCTCCTCGTTGCGGACGACGAGGTAGGTCCAGCCGACGAGCAGGGCGATGCTCAGGGCGACCGCGCCGGAGGAGAGGATGATCGGGAGGGAGATCGATCGGGTCAGGCGGGCCAAGACCCGTGTCGATGTCCGAGAGCTCATGATGTAGTGTTCAGGTCGGAAGGGTCAGGCTCGCGCCGGCGCTCGCGACCCCCTGCCGATCGCGCGCGGCGCCGGGATCGAGCTCGATCCGTGCGGGGAGCTCGTCGGTCGGCGCGCAGTAGTCGGTGACGTTGTCGTCCTCGACGTCGCAGTCGGAGGCGGGCCCGCCGAGGCGCTGACCCGGGGTGCACGCGAGGTCGCCGCGGCCCCTGGGCGGGACCGTCCGGCCGTCCTTGAGGCCGAGGCGAACGTCACCTTGACCGAGCGACACGGGGACGCTCCACCACACGCGGACGGCGGGCCCCGGTCCGCAGGCTGTCTCGGAGGCCATGCGTTCGGCGAAGACCGGCACGGGCGGGGCGTTGCTGGGGGCGACGTCGGCCGAGAGCCCCTCGACGTCCCGACCCTCGAGGTCGAAGAGCTGCCCGCTGACGGTGACGCTCAGGACGGCCCGCTCGGGCGCGGCGAGCACGAGCTCGACCGCGCGGAGCTCGTCTCGCTCGCTGGATGGGGCGAACCTCGCGGCGAGGGGCACGCGGCGAGAGCCGTTGTCGGCGAGGGTGACGAAGCGCCCGGGCGCGAGGCTCGCGGGGTCGAGCGGGCGCGAGAAGACGACATAAAGGAGGAGGCCGACCGGGAGGCCGAAGTAGTCGCGCTGCGCCGCGTTGGCGGGCTGCGAGTGGGCCGAAAGGATCCGGGTCGGCTCGCCCGTCGATAGGGTGAGGGGCGGCGGACCGGCGACGACCTCGGGCGGGTAGACCGGCGAGACGGCGCATCCGAGGAGCGAGCAGAGCGCGACGGCCGTGCGGAGGTGTGGAGCGGGCACGCGATCCTGAGGGTACACTGCCGCCGCGGATGCTGCACCTCGAAGCGATCACGGACCGGCGCTGGGCCGAAGCGGCGTGTGAGCACCTGGAGGAGATCCTCCTCGATCACGCCCACTGCGAGAAGAAGGCGGCCTCGACGGCGCTCTCGCTGATCTTCCGCTACCCGGAGCGGCCCTCGCTGGCGGTGCCGCTGTCGCGGCTGGCGCGGGAGGAGCTCGCGCACTTCGAAGAGGTGCTGGCCGTCATGCGGGCCCGCGGGCTCGAGTTCCGGCGCCAGACGCCGAGCCCCTACGCCGCGCGCCTCATGAGCGCGGTGCGCTCCCACGAGCCGGCGCGGCTGGTCGACACGCTCCTCTGCTGCGCCCTGATCGAAGCGCGGAGCTGCGAGCGCATGCGGCTGCTCGCGGAGGTGCTGGAGGACGAGGCGCTCAGCCGGCTCTACCGCGGGCTGCTGGCGTGCGAGGCGCGGCACTTCCACAGCTACGTCGAGCTGGCTCGGGGTCTCGGCGTGATCGAAGAGCCGGCGTTGGGTCAGCGCCTGCGGGCGCTGGCGCTGCACGAGGCAGCGGTGCTGCGAGAGGCGCCGGGCGAGCCGCGCCTGCACGCGGCGGCGCCTGATATGATGCGGGCGTCATGACAGCAGACGCGCGTCCCTTCCGGGTGCTCGGGGTCCAGCAGATCGCGGTCGGAGGCCGCGACAAGGGGGCGCTGCGGCGCCTGTGGGAGGGCCTGCTCGGTCTCCCGATCGTCGGCAATTACCGCAGCGAGCGAGAGAACGTCGACGAGGACATCGCGGTCGCGGGCGAGGGGCCGTGGCAGGTCGAGGTCGACCTGATGCAGCCGCTCGATCCGGAGGGCCGGCCTCGAGTCCACGAGCCGGCGCTCAACCACGTCGGCCTGTGGGTGGACGATCTGCAGGCGGCGTACACCTGGCTCTCAGGTCAGGGTGTGCGCTTCACGCCGGGGGGGATCCGGCGGGGGGCGTCGGGGCACGACGTGTGCTTCATCCACCCGAAAGGGGACGGCGCCTCGCCGCTCGGCGGAGAGGGGGTGCTGATCGAGCTGGTGCAGGCGCCGCCGGAGCTGCGCGCTCAGGGCTTGCAGTCGCGGGCGATCATCGACTCGGCGACCTCGGCGGCGACCGGGCGCGAGAAGTAGAAGCCCTGGCCGAACTCGCAGCCCATCTCGGCGAGGAGGTCGACCTGCGCGCGGGTCTCGATGCCCTCGGCGATCACGCTCATGCCGAGGTTGTGCGCGAGGGTGACGATCGTGCGCACGATCTCGGCGTTCTCCCCGGCCGGCCCGATGTTGCTGATGAACGATCGATCGACCTTCAGGGCCGACATCGGGAAGCGGTGGAGGTAGCTCAGGGACGAGTAGCCGGTGCCGAAGTCGTCGACGTAGGAGTGGATCTGCTCGAGCCTGAGCTGCTCGAGGAGCTTGGAGGCGGTCGCGGGGTCCTCCATGATGACGCTCTCGGTGATCTCGAGCTTGAGGCTCGAGGGCACGAGCATGCTCTCGTGCAAGGCCTTGGCGATCAAGGCGGGCTGCGCGAACTGCTTCCCGGAGAGGTTGACGCTGATCGTGAGCTTGTCGCCGTGGGGGTACTTCGCGTGCCAGCGCTGCATCTGGCCGCAGGCCTCGCGGAGGACCCACTCGCCGATCTGGATGATGAGGCCGGTCTCCTCCGCGGCGGCGATGAACTCGCCGGGTAGGACGAGACCGCGGGTCGGGTGGTTCCAGCGCAGCAGGGCCTCGAAGCCGGTGATCCGCTCGGTCTTGAGGTCGATGACGGGCTGGTAGTAGACGCGGAATTCACCGCGCTCGATGGCGCGTCGCAGGTCGCTCTCGAGGGTGAGCTGTGCCACGGCCTCGGCGTGCATGTTGGTGTCGAAGAGCTCGTATCGGCCCTTGCCGCGGCGCTTGGCGCGGTGCATCGCGGTGTCAGCGTCGCGGAGGACGTCCTCGGGGCGCTCGTAGCCGA